>CAJAKT010000280.1 GCA_903940375.1 uncultured bacterium
CAAGTTGCTGGCCCTGATCGCTTCGCTGAGCATGATCCTGGCGGGCTTCGCCGCCGGCCTGATGGCCTCACCGGCCTCGGCAGGCGACAAGAAGCACTCGGAGTACTCACACTCAGATCGCGAGCACGACCAGACCAAGTGTGAGAATGACGGCGGCCATTGGGTGCCGGGAGATGGCGGCAGCAGTAGCAGCAGCAGCACCAGCGCGGATGTGAGCCTTGAGGTCGTTGCGCCGGCGGAGGCTGCGCATTGCGACGACTCCGAGCAGGAGGAGTGCGAGGCCCCCACGATCGAGTCCGGTTCGGACCACGAGTGGGTCAAGGACGGCGGCGACTGGAACTGCGAGCCCAAGGATAAGCGGATCAACGGCCACGTTGACATCTGTCACCGCGCCGGTGGCTCAGGCAACTGGATCTCCATCAGCCCCGACTTCAGCGCTGTCTACAAGCAGGCAGGCGTCAACATCCAGGGTGGCCACGCGAACCCGAACCATCAGGACGGCCAGGACATCATCGCCCCGATCATCGTTGACGGGTTCACGTACTTCGAAGGCCAGAACTGGAACACCGAGACCGAAGCCTTCCTCAAGGGCGGTTGCGTGACTCCGGATCCGTGCGACGTCGTGTCGTCGCCCACTGTGGCCGATGTGGATCCGTGCGAAGGTCCGCGAGCGACCTTGATCCTCGACTGCGATCTCGGCTGGTCGGTCAGCGTTAAGAACCTGTCTGACGATGACGTCATTGTGGTCAAGCTTGATGGCAACGTTGTTGGAGGAACTACGGTTGATGACGAGCACTCGTGGAGTGACTCGGACTCCACGCCTCTGGTGGCTGGCGAGACTCACGAACTGCAGGTGTGGGTGAATGGCAAGCAGGTCGGCAAGACCGCCGACGCCACCTGCCCTGCTTCCCCCGTGGCCGTCGCGACGCTGACCTGCGCCACCGGCGTTGACGTCTCCCTGACGGGCTACCCCGAGGGCTACCGCATCACCATCACGCTGGACGGCGACGCGGTTGTGGACTTCGAGTCGGTGACGGATCCCTTCGTCTACAACTCGGGTCAACTCAACCAGGACGTGACCCACACGGCGGTCGTCGTGCTCGAAACCGAAGAGGAGCCGATGGTGACGCTGCTCGATGCGTCGCTGGGTGTCTGCTCCACGCCGCCCCCGCCGGCTTGCACCGTTGACTGCAACCCGGTCGTGACGGAGCAGCCGCCGGTCGAGACCCCGGTCGTCGTTGCAGCCGCCACGGTCGAGGCTCCTGTCGCGGTTGCCGTGCCTGCCCCCGCCACGGTGGCCGCTCCGGCCCCCGCCACGGTTGCGGTTCCCGCAGCTGCCACCCTGCCGGCCGCCGTGCCTGCTGGTAACGGCTCGCAGGCTCCCGGCCTGCCGATGTGGGCCCTCGCGATGATCGCGGTGGGTGTGCTCGGTGCAGGGTTTGCCGGCAAGTCGATCCTCGCGGCCCGCAAGTAAGGCTGGGATTGACGGAATACGACATGCCGATCTGATCGGCTGAACGAAGGCCCCGGCCC
>CAJAKT010000281.1 GCA_903940375.1 uncultured bacterium
CAACGGCGACCGCCCTCGACGCCTGGCCCCAGCTCGAGGGCCTCCTCGGCTTCGACTCCCCCCGCACCTACCTCGTGATGCTGCAGAACCCGGCCGAGGCGCGCGGCTCCGGTGGCCTGTTCAGCGCCTTCATGCTCCTGACGCTGACCAACGGCAGCCCGACCATTGAGGAGGCCGGCAGCCGCAAGCTCCTCGACGACACCACGATCCCCACCCCCAGCGATCTCGATGCCGGTGAGAAGGAGATGTGGGGCGACTACCTGACCAAGTGGGCCAGCTTCAACACCTCGCCTGACTTCCCCACCACCGCCAGGCTCGCGCAGGCCGGCATGGCCAAGCGCGGAACACCGGTCGACGGTGTCATCGCGATCGACCCGATGACGGTCCAGGCGATCCTCGCGGGGACCGGTCCGGTGGAACACAAGGGCATCACCATCGACGCCGCAACAGCAGCCGACTTCTTCACCAAGGGCATCTACGAGGACTTCCCGGGCTTCACCGATGTCGATGCGAAGGACGAGCTGGCCCTCGGCCTGATGTATGCCACGGTCGACTCCGTGCTCAAGCGCCCGCTGGACCTCAAGGCGTTCGCCGACCAGCTGCCGGCCACCATCAGCGGCGGCCATCTCAAGGCTTGGGTCCCCGATGCCGCCGAGGAGGACTGGCTGGAGAGTGTCGGTGCAGCCTGGGCCATCAGCGCCGCCGATCCGCAGGCCACGATCGTCGCCCTCAACAACGCGACCGGCGGCAAAGTCGACGCCTACGTGAGCACCACGGTGAGCCAGCAGCGGGATATCTGCACCTTCGTCGGTGGTGACTTCGACGGCTGGCGGCGATCAGCCATCACCATCACCCTTGAGAACAACGCCCCCGCCGACCTGCCCGCCTACGTCGACGTGCGCCTCGACGGCGAGAAGTCAGCGACCGGCTCAACCCGCATCCTGCTCACGGCCATCGGCCCGCCGGTGGCCGTCGTCGAGGACGCCACCACCAACGGCGACTACGCCGACCTCGTAGCCGGTCAGACCCACGGCCGCCCCTACTGGCTGGCCGCCCTCGACCTGCCCCGCGGCAGCACCCAGGAGTTCACGGTCAGCTTCGCCGAGCCCCAGCCGGCCACCCCTGCAGCGAATGCCATCGTCACCGGCTCCATCGCCCCCGTAGCCGTCAGCGCCACCGATGTTCACGGCCCACTCCCCTGCCCAGCCTCTGTCGGGTAGTGTTGCGCTTACGCAACCGGGGGGACGTGCCATCGATACCAAGGTCTATGCCGAAGCACCGGCGGGCTCGATCGCCGACGGCATCAAGGACATCACGGCCGGCCTGAAGCGCTGGCCCGTCTGGTGGACCCTGACCTGGTACGGCATCCGCAGCCAGTACCGCAGGACATACCTCGGCCCCTGGTGGATCACCGTGCAGCAGGTGGTCTTCGTCGCCGGCCTGAGCCTCCTCTTCGGCGTCCTGATGCACCAGGACCTGACCACCTTCGTCCCCTACGTCACCGTGGGCTTCATCTCCTTCTCCTGGATGACCGGCATGATCCAGGGCGGTGCCACCACCATCACGACCAACGGTGCTGCGATCAAGACCTCCCCCGGCCCCCTGAGCATCTACGCCCTGAAGAACTTCGCCGGCAACACCATCCAGTTCGGCCATGACTTCGTCGTCATCATCGCCGTCATCATCATTTTCCAGGTCCACGTGACCTGGAGTCTCGTTCTCGTCCCCGTAGCCCTGGCCATCATCGCCCTCAACGGCATCGCCGTCGGCCTGTGGCTCGGACCGCTCGTGGCCCGCTACCGCGATGTCGGCCAGATCGTCACCTCGATCATCCGGGTGCTGTTCTTCTTCACCCCCATC
>CAJAKT010000282.1 GCA_903940375.1 uncultured bacterium
GCACAGCTGAGGGTCTACCGGCGACGGATCAAGTCCGTGCAGGCGACCAAGAAGATCACGAAGGCGATGGAGCTCATCGCTTCATCGCGCATCGTGAAGGCGCAGCAGCGCCTTGAGGCATCGCTGCCGTACCTGAACCATCTGTACGCGGCGATCAACGCGGCCGCTACTGATGCCAGCGATGTCTCGAAGCACCCGCTGATGGCGAACACCGAGAATCGCACGAAGGCGGCGGTCCTGGTCGTCACGGCCGATCGCGGGCTCGCCGGTGCCTACTCCTCGAACGCACTCCGCGAGGCTGAGGCGCTGACCACCAACCTCCGCGAGAAGGGCATCACCGTGGTGCCCTACGTGGTGGGGCGCAAGGGCGTCGGCTACTACCGGTTCCGTGACCGTGTCATGGGCGGGGAGTACACCGGCTTCACCGATCAGCCGAGTTATGCGAATGCCAAGGAGATCGGCAAGGACCTCCTCGATGCATTCATGCTGGACACGGAGCAGGGCGGGGTCGACGAGATTCACATCGTCTACACGCACTTCCACACCATGACCACGCAGGAAGCCCGGATCCGCCGCATCCTGCCGCTCGAGGTTGTCGACGAGGTCATCGTCAAGGAGGACGGCGCACTGCCGTCAGCCCTGTATGAGTTCGAGCCGGACGCCGAGTCGGTCCTCGACGGCCTCCTGCCGCGCTACATCGATCACACCGTCTACACGGCCCTGCTGATGGCTGCCGCATCCGAGCACGCGGCCCGTCGACGGGCGATGAAATCCGCAACAGACAACGCCGAGGACATGATCAAGTCGCTGTCCCGGCAGGCGAACCAGGCACGTCAGTCCGAGATCACCCAGGAAATCAGCGAGATCGTCGGCGGCGCAGATGCGCTGTCGAGCGCGCGCTAGGAGAGGGAACGAAAATGACCGCAACGACCGAGACCAAGACCGGCGTGGGCCGCGTGGCCCGAGTCACCGGCCCTGTCGTCGACGTGGAGTTCCCCGTCGAGGCCATGCCCAAGCTCTTCAACGCGCTGCACGTTGACGTGAACTTCGACCAGGGCGAGGAGGGTGGCGGTGGGCGCCTGCTGACGCTCGAGGTCGCCCAGCACATCGGCGACAACATGGTCCGCGCCATCTCGATGCAGCCCACCGACGGCCTCGTCCGTGGCGCCGAGGTCCGCGACACCGGTGACTCCATCACCGTTCCCGTTGGCGATGTGACCAAGGGTCACGTCTGGAACACCCTGGGCATCCCGCTCGACGTGCCGGAGTCCTCGCTCGAGATCAACGAGCGCTGGAGCATCCACCGCTCGGCGCCGGCCTTCGATCAGCTCGAGTCCAAGACCGAGGTCTTCTGGACCGGCATCAAGGTCATCGACCTGCTGACCCCGTACGTCAAGGGCGGAAAGATCGGCCTGTTCGGCGGCGCCGGTGTCGGCAAGACCGTCCTCATCCAGGAGATGATCTACCGCGTTGCCGAGAACTTCAGCGGCGTGTCGGTGTTCGCCGGTGTCGGCGAGCGCACCCGTGAGGGCAACGACCTCTTCCTCGAGATGTCCGAGTCGGGCGTCCTGGAGAAGACCGCACTCGTCTTCGGCCAGATGGACGAGCCGCCGGGCACCCGCCTTCGCGTCGCCCTCTCGGCCCTGACGATGGCGGAGTACTTCCGCGACGTGCAGAAGCAGGACGTGCTGCTCTTCATCGACAACATCTTCCGCTTCACGCAGGCCGGCTCTGAGGTCTCCACTCTGCTGGGCCGCATGCCCTCGGCCGTCGGCTACCAGCCGACGCTGGCCGACGAGATGGGTCAGCTGCAGGAGCGCATCACGTCGACCCGCGGTCACTCGATCACGTCACTGCAGGCCATCTACGTGCCCGCAGACGACCTGACCGACCCGGCCCCGGCAACGACGTTCGCGCACCTTGATGCGACGACGACCCTGAGCCGCCCGATCTCCGAGCTCGGCATCTACCCGGCCGTCGATCCGCTCGACTCGATGTCGCGCATCCTCGACCCGCGCTACGTCGGCGACGAGCACTACGCCGTGGCGGCCCGGGTCAAGGAGATCCTGCAGCGCTACAAGGATCTGCAGGACATCATCGCCATCCTCGGCATTGACGAGCTCTCCGAAGAGGACAAGATCCTCGTCGGCCGCGCCCGCCGAATCCAGCGCTTCCTGTCGCAGAACATGTTCGTGGCGGAGGCCTTCACCGGCCAGCCCGGCTCCTTCGTCCCCGTCGAGGAGACCATCGCGTCCTTCAAGGCCCTCACCGAGGGTGTCTACGACCACCTGCCCGAGCAGGCATTCTTCATGGCCGGTGGCATCGAGGACGTCGAGAAGAACGCGGCCGCACTCGCGAAGGGCAACTAGCCGATCATGGCTGACGGTGACAAGGTCCTGAATGTGGCCGTGGTGTCCGCAGAGCGTGCGCTCTGGTCGGGCCAGGCCAAGTCCCTCGTGGCGAAGACCCCCGAGGGTGACATCGGCATCCTGCCGAGCCATGAGCCCGTGCTGGCACTTCTCGTCGAGAGTGCTCCGCTGCGCATCGAGGAGCTCAACGGCTCGAAGCTGATCGTCGCGGTCCATGGCGGCTTCTTCTCCGTATCCGGCAATGAGGTCAATGTCATCGCCGAGGTCGCAGAGCTTGCCGAGGACATCGACCTGGAGCGGGCACAGGCGGCCCTGGCCCGGATCCAGGCCGATGGCATCTCCGAGGAGGAGATGCCGGCACTGCGCCGTGCGGAGACGCGCATCCAGATTGCGGGCCTGGCAAAGGGCATCGAAGCCCGCTAAGCCCTGTTGAGTGGCGAGTTGTGGTGGCGTTGCCGGCCGGCAAC
>CAJAKT010000283.1 GCA_903940375.1 uncultured bacterium
GGACTCGTTGCTCGATTGTGATTCGCCCGCACCACTCGGCAAGAAGCCGGCCGACTGCACATGGCTGGCCGCCGACTCACGCGGGCGGGCCGTCCTGGTCGGTGACTCACTGGCTGGCCAGTACTCCGAGGGATTCGTCGAGGGCATGGCTGCGTCGGGACTCGATGCGCAGGTGGCCACGCTCTCTGCCTGCCCCTTCATGGAGTTCGGCACCGACACCGCCGCTGCCCGAAACCTCGGCTTCTCGCAGGATAGGCAGTGTGCATCTTTCGTCCGGCGCACGATGGCCAGCCTGATCGCCGATCCGCCCGACATCGTCTTCATCTCGGCATCGGCCCAGCGGTTCGTGCACCCGACGAGCGACTCGTCTCCCGCGGTGCTGGAGTGGGCGAAAGCGCGCGCCGCGATGATCAGGAAGCTTCAGGCGACCGGCACCTCAGTCGTCCTCATCGACCCCCTGACGAAGTTCGACGGTTGGGGCCCGATGACCGAGGGCCCGTTCAAGGAGGCACCGGCGATCACGGTCCTGCGCGGTGGGAGTCAGTACAACCCTGAACTCCCACGCGTTGAGGCGCAGCAGGCATTGGCGAATGCAGTGTCGGCTGAGGATTCCGCGGTCGCCGAGACCGGGGCGACAAGCCTGCAGTTCCTTGACCGCGTCTGCTCCGCGGAGACATGTGCAGCGAGGAACGGCGAGACGTGGACCTATCGCGACTTCGAGCACCTGAGCGTGGCAGCATCGCAGGGACTAGCCTCCGCCTTTACTGAGGCAGCTACGACCCTGCTGGCTGCTCGAGACCTCCCGTAAGGCGGCAGATGAACATCTCGAACAGTGTCAACGACGCGCGTGATGTGGCCGGTAAGCGACTGCCGCGGATGGTTATGGACTTCCTCGAGGGGGGTGCCCTTGACGAGATCACGTTGCGCGCCAACGTCGATGACCTCACGGCCATCCGCATTCAGCAGCGGGTGCTCCGGGATGTGTCCACGATGGACCTGTCTGTGTCGGTGTTCGGGACGACCCTGCGCACGCCAGTCGGGATCGCGCCGATGGGCCTGCTGTCGCTGTTCCGTCCGGATGCGGATGTCGCGCTGGCCCGCGCCGCGCAGGCTTCGGGGACGGTGTTCGTGCACAGTGCCTGGTCCGGCACGCCGTTGCGAGATGTTGCAGCCGCGGCACCCGGGAGTGTCTGGTCCCAGATGACTTTCTGGCCGGACGCTCGCCTCGTGGAGCAGCACCTCCAGCGGGCGCACGACGCGGGGATCGAGGTGCTGGTCATCGCGGCGGATGTGTCGGTGTCGAGCAAGCGCGACCGCGACCTGCGCAACGGCTTCACGATGGAAGCTCGCCCGACGCCCCGCAGCGTACTGAACGCCGCCAGAAAGCCGAGGTGGCTGTGGCACTTCCTCACCGGGCCCCGCGTCACGTTCGGCGATCAGTCAGTTGACGGCAAGCCGATGAATCTGAAGCAGATGCAGGAGTTCATGGAGCAGGAGAACGCGTCTGCGACCTGGGCCGATGTCGAACGCATCCGGGCGCAGTGGCCCGGTCGGATCATCGTCAAGGGGATCATGAGTCCCGATGATGCGCGCGCCGCAATCGACAGCGGAGCCGATGCGGTCTACGTGTCCAATCACGGCGGCCGCCAGTTCGATTCGCAGCCTTCAACGGTGTCGGCGCTGCCGGCCATCGCGGACACCGTTGCGGGTCAGGTTCCTGTTCTCGCCGACGGCGGCATCCGTCGAGGGAGCGACATCGTCACGATGATGGCAATGGGTGCCGACCTGTGCCTGGTGGGCCGCCCGGTCGTCTACGGCATGGTCGATTCGGGCACGCCGGGAGCCGAGCGGGTGCTCGACATCCTGACCGAGGAGGCAGCCGTCGCCTTGGCCTTTACCGGCACCACCCGTCTGCGTGACGTCGATCGATCCGTCGTCGCCCCGACGTGAACAAGGGCGTACCCGTTCAGGACAGGATGCGTGCGCGTTCCGGGTCGTAGAGCGGTCGCATCTGAAGCCGTGCGGCGTACGGAACCCCCGCGACGATGATCTCGAAACCGCCACTCGCCAGCCACTCGGCCGTGACACCGTCGGCGTTGTCGATCGTCGCGAGACCGACCGAGCGGCCGAGCGTGTGGCCGAAGCCACCCACCTGGAGATATCCCACCCAGACGCCGTTCTTGAGCACAGGCTCGCCGCCATGCAGCAGCGGTTCGGGGTCATCGAGAATCGCGTTGACCAGCCGGCTGGTGCGGTCGGTGCGCAGGCGCTCGAGTGCGGCCTTGCCGCGGAACGCGACGGGCTTGTCCCAGGCCACGGCGAAGGCCAGGCCAGCAGACACGGGTGTGTCGGTGACGTCGATGTCGATGCCGTAGTCGCGGTAGCCCTTCTCCAGTCGCAGGCCGTGCAGTGCTCCCAGACCGATTGGTCGCAGGCCCAGGTCGCCACCGGCCGCGGCGAGCGTCTCCCATAGGGATACCGCCTGATCGGACGGCACGTAGAGCTCGTAGCCGAGCTCGCCGACGTAGGTGACGCGAATGGCGAGCACCCGCGAGTAGCCGACCTCGATCTCGCGAGCCGTGAGGTAGGGGAAACCCTCGTTGGTCAGATCATCCGGGCTGACGCGCTCGAGCAGCTCACGTGACTTGGGACCCTGCACGGACAGGATGACGAAACCGGATGTGATGTCGGTGACGGTGGCGAACTCGTCCTCTCGCACTTCGTCGAGAATCATCCGTTCGACGCGTCGGTGCGACACGTCTGAGACC
>CAJAKT010000284.1 GCA_903940375.1 uncultured bacterium
GGGGTGTTTCAGACGGGCGGCCAGGGGCCGGCAGCACGGCCGGTCTGCGTGGCGAGGAGCTCGCCATCGGCCGGACCGCCGAACCGCAGCAGCCAGCGCTGCTCGGTCAGCGGGCGATAGCGATGCTCCGCGCCATGGATCTCGACGACGTCCCCCGTGCCGACGACGATCGACACGATCCCGTCGACGGTGACGAACTCCATGATCCCCTGTCCCGATGCCACGACATGGATCTCGTCCACGGCATTGACATGCCAGGCACCCATGCCCGCATCGACATCATCCGGCACGGGGATATCGACCTCAGCCCGAATCTGCCGCTCACCATCGAGCAGTGCCGCGGCCACGATCACATCGGAGGCATCGGCAGCCCCTTCGGGCAGTACGTGCAGGTGGACACCCGACGCGCCAAGAAGATCCAGCGCACTCGCCTCGTCGCGATCAATCACCTGTGCCATGTCACTCCGTTTCCCATGCCGCGGCCAGCAGGTCGCGGGTGTCGTTGAGCAGCTGGGGAATCACCTTGGTACCGCCGATGATCGGCATGAAGTTGGAGTCGCCACCCCAGCGCGGCACCACGTGCTGATGCAGGTGGCCGGCAATTCCTGCGCCCGATACCGCACCCTGGTTCATCCCGATGTTGAAGCCATGTGCGCCCGACACGTTCCTGACGACCCGGATCGCCTTCTGCGTGAAGGCACCGAGTTCCGCGACTTCGGAGTCCGTGAGCTCGGTGTAGTCGGCGACGTGCCGATAGGGGCAGATCATCAGGTGCCCCGCGTTGTAGGGATACAGGTTCAGGACGCCGTAGACCTCGGCCCCGCGCGCGAAGACGAGACCTTCGTCGACCGGCAGGCCAGGCGCCCGACAGAACGGACACTGCTCGCCAGCGTCGTGGTCTTCCGGCTTACCCTCACCGCGGAGATAGGCCATGCGATGGGGCGTGTACAACCGCTCCCACGCGTCGGTCACGTCAGACCTGCACGCGGGCGTCGATTGCCGCAACGATCTCCTCGATCGCCTCGGCAATGGGCACCGCATTCTTCTGGGTGCCGTCGCGATACCGGAAGGAGACGGCCCCCGCAGCGACATCCTCGTCGCCGGCGATGAGCATGTAGGGCACCTTGTTGCGCTGCGCCGTGCGAATCTTCTTCTGCATGCGGTCGTCGGACGTGTCGACCTCGACGCGTACCCCTCGCGCCTTTAGCTGAGCCGCCACGTCGAACAGGTAGTCGTTGTGACCATCGGTGATGGGAATCGCGACGACCTGCACGGGTGCCAGCCAGGGCGGGAACGCACCCGCATAGTGCTCGAGCAGCACAGCGAAGAACCGCTCGATGGACCCGAACAGCGCTCGGTGGATCATCACGGGACGCTGACGCGTGCCATCGGCCGCCTGGTACTCGAGCCCGAATCGCTCCGGCAGGTTGAAGTCGACCTGGATCGTCGACATCTGCCAGGTCCGGCCGATCGCGTCCTTGGCCTGCACGGAGATCTTCGGCCCGTAGAAGGCGGCACCGCCCTCGTCGAGGACGAGTTCGAGGTTCTGCTTGGCAGCGGCCTTCCGAAGCGTCTCGGTGGCCTCCTCCCAGACGTCATCGGTGCCCACGCTCTTGTTCGGGTCGCGGGTCGACAGCTCGAGGTAGAAGTCATCGAGGCCGTAGTCACGCAGGAGATCGAGCGTGAACGTCAGCAGTGAGTCGAGCTCGTCGGCCATCTGCTCCTTGGTGCAGTAGATGTGCGCATCGTCCTGCGTGAAGCCACGTGCACGCGTCAGCCCCTGAACGACACCTGACTTCTCGTACCGGTACACGGTGCCGAACTCGAACAGGCGCAGCGGCAGCTCGCGGTACGAACGCCCGCGCGCATCGAAGATCAGGTTGTGCATGGGGCAGTTCATCGGCTTGAGGTAGTAGTCGACCCCTTGCTTGCGGACGTGCCCGTCGGCATCTACCTCGGCATCGAGCTGCATGGGCGGGTACATGCCCTCGGCATACCAGTCGAGGTGACCGGACTTCTCGAACAGCGCCCCCTTGGTGATGTGCGGGCTGTTGA
This sequence comes from uncultured bacterium, assembly GCA_903940375.1. GTDB lineage: Bacteria > Actinomycetota > Actinomycetes > S36-B12 > S36-B12 > UBA10649. The sequence continues at coordinate 2,056 of CAJAKT010000284.1, forward strand.
CGAACTCGTAGCCGCCGGTCTCGTGCTTGCGACGGGAGTAGTCCTCCATCACTCGACGAACGACGCCGCCCTTGGGATGGAAAACGGCCAGCCCAGAGCCGATCTCCTCGGGGAAGCTGAACAGGTCCATCTCGGCACCGAGCCGTCGATGATCGCGACGCTCGGCCTCCTCGAGGAAGGTCAGGTGCGCCTTGAGCTCGTCCTTGCTCGGCCACGCCGTGCCGTAGACGCGCTGCAGCTGCTCGTTCTTCTGGTCGCCGAGCCAGTAGGCCGCAGCGGTGCGCATGAGCTTGACGGCGTTCTGCGGGATGTAGCGGGTGTCGGGCACATGCGGCCCCCGGCACAGGTCGCCCCAGCAGCGGTCTCCTGTCTTCGCATCCACATTGTCGTAGATCGTGAGTTCGAGGCCGCCGACCTCCATGACGTCGGCCCCGCCGTCGGAGCCGATCAGGCGGAGCTTGTAGGGCTCGCTCGCGAGCTCGCGCACGGCGTCGTCCTCGGAGACCACCCGACGCTGGAAACGCTGACCCGACTTGATGATCGCGACCATGCGCTTCTCGAGGTCGACAAGGTCCTCGGGAGTGAACGGGGTCTCGACGTCGAAGTCGTAGTAGAAGCCGTCCTTGATGGGCGGCCCGATGCCGAGCTTGGCCTCCGGGA
>CAJAKT010000285.1 GCA_903940375.1 uncultured bacterium
GAACCGCACCCCACCTCGGTCTACGGGCGCACGAAGCTGATGGGCGAGCACCTCGTCTCCGAGAATCCGGATGCCCTCATCGTGCGGACGAACTTCTTCGGCTGGAGTCCAAGCGGTAGTCGCTCGATCCTGGAGTTCTTCGTCAACGAACTGTCCGCAGGCCGACCGGTCCGGGGCTTCACCGACTTCACGACGACGAGCGCATACGCCCAGGTTCTGGCTGACGTCATCTGGCGGCTCGTGCAGGGCGACGCAACCGGCACCTTCCACGTGACCTCCCCCGATGCGCTCACGAAGCACGACTTCGGCATCGCCGTCGCGCAGGCGTTCGGTCTCCCCACCGACCTGATCGCCCCCAGCACCGCCGACGTCCACCCGCCCCGCGGCCGCGACCTGTCCCTCGATGTGGCCAAGGTGCAGGCCTGGCTCGGCGAGGCCCTGCCCAGCCAGCTCGACGGCATCGCGCGGGCGCTCGCTGACTCGGCCACGCTGCGACCTGCCCTCGCGAACACCCTCGGCAACTAGACTCCGCCCCATGACCGACGTCGCCGGGCAGGGCCGTGGCCCGCTCAGTGTGAGCGTGGTGATCCCCGTCTATCGCGGTGAGGACACCCTCCCGACGCTGATCGACGAGCTGGCTGCCCTGCACGAGGTGCAGCACACTCCCCAGGGCCGGCCCTTCCGGGTCGCCGAGGTGCTCCTGGTGTGGGACCGCGGTCCGGGCCGCAGCGACGAGGCCATCCGGCAGCTCCACGCCAAGCACGACTGGGTGCGCCCGGTCTGGCTCTCCCGCAACTTCGGCCAGCATGCGGCGACGCTGGCGGGCATGACGTCGTCCGGCGGCGAGTGGATCGTCACGATGGACGAGGACGGCCAGCAGGATCCCCAGTACATCGGCGCGATGATCGACACGGCCTACGACAACGGGGCGCAGCTCGTCTACGGCAAGCCCACCAACCCGCCGCCGCATGGCGCCCTGCGCAATGCGGGCTCCAAGGTGGCCAAGGGCCTCTTCGTCCGCTTCCTCGCGGATCAGGAGTTCGAGGAGTTCAACAGCTACCGCCTCGTCCTCGGTGAGGTCGGCCGCAGCGTTGCCGCATACACGGGCACCGGCGTGTATCTCGACGTTGCGCTGAGCTGGGTCGTCGCCGACGTAGCCACGTGCCCAGTCAAGGCTCGCGATGAGGGCCGCCCCGCCGGCAACTACAACTACGGCCGCCTGTTCTCGCACTTCGGCCGACTCGTCATCTCGTCGGGCACCAAGCCGCTGTTCTTCGTCACCTTCATCGGCATCGCTTTCGTCGTTCTCGGCGGGCTCGCTGCGCTGTGGGTGCTGTACGAGCGCATCGTCGGCGACCTGCCGGTCAGCGGCTGGGCGTCCATGTTCGTCGCGCTGATGATCGTCGGCGGTGCGGTGATGCTGAGCTTGGGCATCATCGCCCAGTACATCGGCGCGGCCACCAACATGAGCCTGGGCAAGCCGCTCTACGTGGTCGTGCGTGACCCCGCCGCCACCTTCGGCGACCCGGACGGCCCCGCGCGCCCGTGATCACCTGGGTGGTCGGCCGTGGTGGCCTGCTCGGCAGCGCGATCCACCGTCAGTGCGCCGAGCCCTTCGACGGTTCCCCTGTCCCCTGGGACGACCCGACCGCGGCAGCAAATGTCCTGCAGAGCGATGCCACCCGCTTCCGCTCCGAGGCCGGCGACGGCCCGTGGGCGGTCATCTGGGCCGCTGGCGCGGCCACCACCTCAACATCCGCCGAGCAGGCGGAGAGCGAGCTGGAGACGCTCAGAGCGCTCCTGACGGCCCTGCGGGACAACCCTCCCGCCGGACCGGGCGCGGTGTTCCTCACGTCTTCCGCCGGCGGCGTCTATGCCGGCTCATCCGATCCGCCCTTCGACGCCGCCACTCCGCCCGTCGCGCTCAGCCCCTATGGCGAGCTCAAACTGCGCCAGGAGGCCCTCGCCACCGAACTCCTGAGCGGCGTCTGCCCGCTCGTCATCGGCCGGTTCAGCAACCTCTACGGGCCCGGCCAGAACCTCACGAAGCTGCAGGGACTCATCTCCCGACTGGCCCTCGCGGCCGTGACGCAGCAGCCGATCAA
>CAJAKT010000286.1 GCA_903940375.1 uncultured bacterium
ATGGCAGACCACCCCCTCCCCAGCGAACCCACAGCGCCGCTATTCCGTGGCGGTATAGAACCGTAGTTGCGTCGGCTCACGCAGCAGATCGGTGAGGTGTCGGTTCCCGTCGATCACATGGGGCGTCTGCATGTGCGCTTCCCAGTCCGCTCGCGACCTGAACTTCTCCAGCATGAGCCAGGTGTCCGGGTCATCGTCCGACACGACGAGTTCCATGTAGACACAGCCGGGCTCCGTGTGGGTACCGGCCATCAGCGCGCGTAGGTGGCGCTCCGCGTCCTCGGCACATTCGATGCGGGGCTTGATGACGGCGACGAGATACAGCGGCTGGTCAGTCACATCCACGGCCCCTCCTCGATCGGGGTGGGCCGGCCGAAGAGGTACCCCTGCCCACGATCACAGCCTAGTTCGAGCAGCCGTCCCGCCTGCTCCGCCGACTCGATCCCCTCGGCGACCACCGTGAATCCGAGCTCATGGCACACGCCGATGACGGCGCTAACGATGGCGGTCTTGCGCTCGTCGATGCCGATGTCATCGGTGAAGGACTTGTCGATCTTGACGACGTCTACCGGGAACTGCGTCAGCCAGGACAGGCTCGAGTAGCCGGTGCCGAAGTCATCAAGTGACACCCGGATGCCCGCTGCATGCAGGTCAGCCAGTTCGCGACCCGACTTGCCCGGATCGTGGATGAGGGCGGTCTCGGTCACCTCGACCGACAGCCAGGCGGGATCGACTCCGGCGAAAGAGACCTGCTCAAGCACGTAGCGGGCGAAGCCCTCCTCTCGAAGCTGAGTCGGGCTCACATTGATCGCCATCGTGTACGCATGTCCACGCTGGCGCATGGCAGCGAGGTCTTTCAACGCTTGCTGCATCACCCAGGCACCCATGGGAACGACCAGTCCGGTCACCTCGGCCTGCGGCACGAAGCCCATCGGCGACAGCAGCTCGCCATCTGGTCGCCGCATCCGCACCAATGCCTCCGCCCCAACAACCTGCTGGTCTGACAGCAGGACAATCGGCTGGTAGTGAATAACCAGTCCGCCCGTGTCGATGGCCCGCCGCAGGTCGTGCTGCACGGCAACCACCCGCTGCACCTCATCGTCCACCGACTGCTCGTACACCTCGATGCGGTTGCGCCCGCCCTCCTTCGCGCGGTACATAGCCAGGTCGGCACGTCGCAGCATCTCGTCGACCGAGACATCGGCATCGGTTGTCATGGCGATGCCCACGCTCATGGCCGGGCGGTATACCTGCTGCTCGTGCACCCACGGGACGCTCAACTTGTCCTGCAGCCGCATGGCCATGAGCATCGCGGCCGCCGGATCGGCAATGCCCTCGCCCATCGCCACGAACTCGTCGCCGCCCAGCCGCGCGATGGTGTCCTCGGGACGCAGCCCGGTCTGCAGGCGTTCCGCGACCTCGACGAGCAGGCGGTCGCCGACCGCATGACCGAGGCTGTCGTTGATGTCCTTGAAATGATCGAGGTCGCAGAACATGACCGTGACCATGCCCGGATGCCGCCGCAGGCGCTGGAGCGCTGAGCCCATCCGCTCGTGCAGGGCCCGACGATTCGGCAATCCGGTGACGGCGTCACGCATGGCCTGGTCAGAGAGTGCCTCCTCCGCAGCACGACGTGCCGTGAAGTCCTCGAACTGCGCGACGATCTCCGTTTCCGCCAGGCTCGCTCCCCGGACAGCAGCCGCACTCATGTGGACCCACACCACTCGACCGTCGTCGGTACGCATGCGCACCTCGCGCGGCCGCATGTTCGATCCCGCTGCCGATCCACTGTCCGCCACGGCGAAGGCGAGGACGTCCAATGCGGTCTCGGCGTCGTCCGGGTGGACGTGCTCGATGAGGTCGCACTCCTCGAACTGACCCGACGGGGCGCCGAGCAGGGCGCACATCGCGGCATTCGCCGCATGGACGCGGATGCCGACTCCGTCAGCCATCGAGAGCCGGATGGCCGGTGTCGGGGACAGCTCGAAGACCGCGTGGAGCAGTTCCGACTGGCGTGCCTCCCGCTCCCGCGACGCCAGCACATCGGTGATGTCCGTTGCGATCCCTCCGACCCCCCAGACCGTCCCGTCACTGTTGCGCAGAGGAAACTTCGAGCTCAGGTACGAGCGCTCCTCACCAGATGCATCACGGTTGCGTTCAACTACCTCGACCGATTCGTTCGTGGCCATGACCTGCTGGTCCACGGCCAGGAAAGCCGCAGCCGCGTCAGCGTGGAAGATCTCACGATCCGCATGCTGCAGGGTCGCCTCGTCTGACACACCCAAGGTCCTGCTCCAGGAACGGTTGACGAGGATGTAGCGACCGGTCTCTGCATCGTTGCCGTCGTAGGACTTGGCGAAGATCATCGCGTCAGATCCGTCGACGACCTCGCGCAACAGGAGCGACGCTTCGCGCATCCGCGAGATCGACGCGAGGCGACCGTCACGCAGGACGGCGAGCGCGATGATGGTCGAGGACATCACCACCGCGAAGAGCTCGACGGCCAGGATCCGATCGATGGGGCTAGTCGCTGCTCCTGCGAATGCCCCGGATCCTGCCACCGTTCCCACGAGGGCCAGCCAGAACTGTACGGCCAGCACCGGGGCCACCGCCCGAAGCCCGAAGCGCACGGCGATCCAGATCGAGCCGAGCACAATGATGTAGGGCCAGCCGAGCAGCCCCTGCTCACCCGGCACCACGACGAAGAAGACCAGGTACGTGCTGATGCCCGTGAAGGCAATTGCGGCCGCGTACTCCAGCGCCTCAGCAGCCGACAGCCGGATCCGGCGACCAAAGACGAGAACGGCGGGCGTGATGCAGATGAGGCCGAACAGGTCATCGATGACCCACGAGCGCCAGACATGCAGGAAATCATCGTCCGGCAGGTGCGCATCGCTCATCGCAGCGATAGCCGCGAGCAGGCCCGCGCCCGCTGCGACGGCCAGCACGACTAACGCGTATCTGACGAGCTGCCCCGGATCGCGGAGTTCCTCCGCCCCCGTCCGGCGAAGCAAGTACGTCAGGAGCAGCACTTCAGTCCCGATGACCAGTCCGACGAGAACGATGAACAGTTCGAAGTGATCCGAGATCGAGAAGTGCAGGATGACCCCGACAGCAGACCCGATCGCGATCGCTGGCAGGACTCGGGGGTCCACGCGTAGCGCCACGCCCACGACGAGACCCAGGATGATGCCCAGCAGGAGCACCTGAATCTCACCGGAAAGTTCCGGCGGCGCGGCGAGGGACAACAGGGCGTACGTCGCTGCCGCGCCAGCTCCCCACGCTGCCGCTGCGAGCCACGGGTAGCCGGCGGGCCGGCTCGGTGGCGCAGGAGTAGTAGACGCCACCTGCCCCACCCCTTCTCAAAGAGTCTCGCGAGCCTAGCCCCTGCTTCCCCGCCACATCGGGTGGATCCTTCTGAACCGGCTGCGCTCAATCAGGCAACGTGCTGGAAACACTCGGGCCCCTATTATGCCAGCGCACCATCTCCCCGAGCTGAGGAAAACCATGCGCAAGCTAC
>CAJAKT010000287.1 GCA_903940375.1 uncultured bacterium
AGCCTGGCGCGTAAGAGGTTCCTATGACGAACCCGTGGGGCCCGTGCCAGCGGACAGATCCCCACGAAGGCACCCCATCGGGAGCCCGCCAAGCCACGAGTCACGCCTAGGGGTCTGCCCAGAGTTTGGTTGACACCTGACCTGTGAGGTTTCGGCCTCGCTGGAAGGATGCCGATCATGCCGAAGCCATATCCGAAGGAGTTCCGCGACGATGTCGTGGCCGTGGCCCGCCAGGGCCAGGCGCCGTTGACCCAGATCGCCAAGGACTTCGGGATCTCCGAGACGTGCTTGTCGAACTGGATGAAGAAGGCCGATATCGAGGACGGTAACCGTCCCGGTCTGACGGTCAAGGAGGCCGAGCAGGTGCGCGAGCTGAAGAAGCGCAACCGTTTGCTCGAGCAGGAGAACGAGGTCCTGCGACGGGCGGCGGCGTACCTGTCGCAGGCGAACCTGCCGGGAAAATAGTCTTCCCTCTCGTCCGTGAGATGGCCGCGGCCGGCGCCCCCATTCGGGTGCCGGTCGCGGTGGCGTGCAGGGTGCTGGGACTGTCGACCCAGGGGTACTACAAGTGGCTGAAAGCACCGGTATCGCAACGGGACTGGGACGACGCGCACGTCATCGACCAGTTGCGCGACCTCCACGACGACGATCCGACGCTCGGGTATCGGTTCCTGGCCGACGAGCTCGCGGACGCGGGCGTGGCCGCGTCGGAGAACCGGGTCTGGCGGCTGTGCTCGATCGCGGGAGTGTTCGCCTCCCACGCCCGCAGGAAGTCCAAGGCCGGCAAGCCCGGCCCCGCCGTCCACGACGACCTGCTCGCGGTGGTCGACGACAAGGGCGTCGTCCGGCACGACTTCACCGCGTCGAAGCCCAATCACGTGTGGCTGACCGACATCACCGAGCACCCCACGCGCGAGGGCAAGCTGTACCTGTGCGCGGTCAAGGACTGCTTCTCCAACAAGATCGTGGGCTACTCCATCGACTCCCGCATGAAGTCCTCGCTGGCCGTGGCGGCGCTGCGCAACGCGATCGCGCTGCGTTCTCCGGATGGGACGATCTGCCACTCCGACCGAGGCAGCCAATTCCGCTCGAAGAAGGTGGTGCGACTTCTGAAGAACAACGGCCTGAAAGGGTCGATGGGTCGCGTAGCTTCGTCCGGGGATAACGCCGCTATGGAGTCGTTCTTCTCATTGCTGCAGAAGAACGTCCTGGACACCAAGCGGTGGGACAGCCGCGAGGAACTGCGCCTGGCGATCGTCATCTGGATCGAGACCAAGTACAACCGTCGCCGTCGCCAGCGTGCCCTGGGCAAGCTCACCCCGGTCGAGCTTGAGATGATCTACGCGGCCGCAGACGCGGCCTGAGAACCATCAACCCCGCGTGTCAACCAAACCGGGGGCAGACCCGGCCGTCCCTGGCGGAAGGTAGTCCGCTGACGCTACGACAGGGCCTCGGCAAGCAGGGTGCGCGGCTCGCCAGCGACCGAGTGGACGGACCTGTCACTGGGCCAGAACGTCGCCTCGTCATCGGCCCAGCACGGCACGACATGGAAGTGGAGGTGGTTCACGCTCTGACCGGAGTGGGCACCACTGGCATTCAGGACTACCACGCCAGTCGCACCAAGTGCTGATGACATTGCCAGGGACAGCCGCTGAACCAGGTCAATGGATGCATGAAGAGCCTGTGGGTCAGCGTCCTGGACCCCAACGCAGTGTGCGCGTGGGACAACCAGTGTGTGGCCCGGAGCCAGCGAACCTTCCGGCAGCGGCAGGAAAGCGACAGCGTCGCCGTCCTGCTTCACCCACTGCGCGTCGCCGGACGACATCAGTTCGCAGAAGACACACTCGATAACTGACACACTGCCTCCAAGTCCTTCCCACAACCGTGCCGCCTACGCTGAGTCTGCCAGTAGCCAACGCCGAGACCCGGGCAAATCACCGTCGCAAGATGGAGAGGTCAT
>CAJAKT010000288.1 GCA_903940375.1 uncultured bacterium
GGGGCCCCGGAACACCGGGACCCCTTCAACATTGTGGAGCTGAGGGGATTCGAACCCCTGACCCCCTCGTTGCGAACGAGGTGCGCTACCAGCTGCGCTACAGCCCCTTGGTGGTGCGCGCAAAGGGTAGCAAGCGCCGGAACGGCGCCGAATGATGCCTACTCGTTGACGGCCCGTCGGCTGTCGCTCACGACGGGAATCTCTGCAGTCTGAGCACCATGATCGATGTCGGCCGGGTCAGTAAGGGGTGCCGAGCGAGGCCGCGAGCGCATGGCCTGTGCGGTCTCCACCATCGCCGAACCGGTCCACTCACCCGGACGCGAACGGTCGATGCCTCTCGGAACCTCGGATGCACGAGGTGCGGTGACGTAGGTCGGCAGAGTCGTCGGGACGGCATCCCAGGAGTCCTCGTCGTCGTCCCAGGCGTTCCAGGTCTCCCAGTCGTCGTCCGCGACCGCAGCCTGCGCCCGGCTCGGCTCAGCCGCGGGCGCGGCCTGCGACCGGCGAGCGGGCTTGCGGGCCGGACGCGCCTCGGATCGGGCCGAGGCAGTCATTGAGGAGGACAGCACGAACGCGACCACCGGCAGCGCCGCCACGATGGGAGCCCACTGGGGCAGGATCGAGGCGATGGCCAGCACGAGGGCGAAGAGCAGAATCACGGTCAGGGCACCGAGGACGATCGCGCGCCGGGTAGCAGCCGACTGCCGCACCAGCTCGCGCTCGTAGTCGGGATCCATGCCCTCGGCGGGTCGTTGCGTCGCTGATCGCGTCATCCGAGTCTCCCGTTCGGGTGTGCGCATGGGCGTGAGCGCCAGATCCATCTCGCGGCTCTCCAGCGCGTAGCTGTCGGTCGCGTACTGGACCTGGCCCTGGCTACCAAGCGATCTCATCGCGGAACTGAAGCGGGCGGTTGAGCGGACCTCACTGATCTGGTCATGACGACGCAGCCAGATAGGGATGAGGACAGCCGCCCATAGGGCAATGATCACAACGTAGATCAGGCCCGTCACAGGACGTTACGTTAGGCCGTCCATGAGGGAACGTGAGGGATGCGAGCGGCTGAACAGCCGGCGTGTCGCGATCAGCGATCAGCCACGGGAACGCTGATAGGCCGCGAGGACACCGTCGGGGAAGTCCCCCGCGTACACGACGAACGTGACGTGATCGCGCCATGCGCCGTCGATATGCAGGTACTCGGCGCGCTCACCCTCACGTCGCAGACCCAGTTTCTCCACGACACGAAGTGACGCCGCGTTCTCGGGCCGGATGTTGATCTCGACCCGATGCAGGTGGAGGGCGTCGAAGCAGTGGTCAAGGGCCATGGCGACCGACGTCGGCATGATGCCGCGGCCGGCGACCTCGCTGTCGATCCAGTAGCCGATGTATGCCGCCCGAAGTGACCCCCAGGTGATGCCGCCGACCGTGAGCTGCCCCACGAGGCGGCCCTGATAGGCGAGCGCCCATGGCATGGTGCGGGACTCCCGGGCCTCGCGACGCAGCCGCCGCACCATCATCCCGAATGTCGGGACGGCGTCCCCGCCTCCCGCCGCCTCAGCAGGGAGCGTGGCCTCCCAGGGGCGCAGCCAGTCGAGGTTGCGACGGCGCACCTCTCGCCACCGTCGGGCATCGGATTGCCGGAGCGGTCGGAGGACGATGTCGCCCTCGGTGAGGGTGACCGGCCAGCGCCGGTCGCTCACGAGCCGGCGACGAACGTGGTCAGCCAGTCACGCAGATCCGGTCCGATGTCGTCGCGCTCGGAGGCAAGGGTGATCACGGCCTGCAGGTAGGACAGGCGATCGCCGGTGTCGTAGCGGCGGCCATGGAAGACATAGCCACGCACGCCGCCTCCCGCCTCGGCCGGCATTGTGGCCAGGGTGCGGAGGGCATCGGTGAGCTGGATCTCCCCGCCACGGCCAGGTGCCGTCGACTTCAGCACCTCGAAGACGGCCGGGTCAAGCAGGTAGCGGCCGATGACGGCGTAGTCGCTGGGGGCCGACGCAACATCAGGCTTCTCGATGAGATCGGTGACGACCACGACATCATCGGTTGCCGTCGCCTCGATCGCGGGACATCCGTACAGGGAGATGGTCTCGATCGGCACGCGCATCAGGCAGATGACCGAACCGCCGTGCGCATCGCGAATCCTGGCCATCTCCGTGAGGACGGGATCACGCGGGTCGATCAGGTCGTCGCCGAGCAGCACGGCGAACGGCTCCTGGCCGACGTGGTTCTCCGCCATCAGGACGGCATGGCCGAGGCCGAGCGGATCACCCTGGCGGACGTAGTGGATGCGGGCGAGGTCGGATGACTCGGTGACACTCTTCAGCCGGTCGAGGTCGCCCTTGTCGCGGAGCACCTGCTCGAGCTCGAAATTGCGGTCGAAGTGGTCCTCCAGCGGCCGCTTGCTGCGTCCGGTGATGAACA
>CAJAKT010000289.1 GCA_903940375.1 uncultured bacterium
ATGTCCCGTGAGGCGGGGAGCGGCGATCCGCTGGGCGCCACCCGAACCCCAACTGGCCGAACGCATCCAATCTCGCATAGCGCGTAGGGTGACGAGCCGATGAAGACAGGCAGTGAGAGGAAGCTTCCATGAGTGATCAGGCAGGCACGAACCCCGATGACGCCGTGCGGCGGCTGGACGCGTCCTTGGATGCGCAGTACGAGTCACCGCTGCGCGATGCGGACGGAAGCCTGATCGACGTCAACGCCCTCGCGGTCGACGCCTCGGATGCCACTCTCGACGACAGCGACGTCGAACTCACCCTCGGGCAGGATGACGACGTCCTCCCGAACGGGGATGCCGACCCTCGCTGATTCCGTGGGCGTCTTGCGATAAGGTGTCCTTATGACTGTGCTGGCTGAATACCGCGAGGCTCGGCGGGAGGAGGAACTTGCCCGTTTACGACGTGCCATCGCCTTGCGGGCCATGGTGGCAGTCGGGATGAGCCAGCGGGACATCGCCAACGAGCTGGGAGTGTCGCAGCCGGCCATAAGTCAGCAACTGCGATCGTCCAGCAACGCGGCAATGGTCGATGCCCCCACGCTCCTTGAAGCCGGTGCCTCGGTGCTGAAGGTGCTGGCGGCCGACCATGGCTTCACTCGGCTTGCGGTGTTCGGATCGCTTGCGCGCGGTGATGCGCGACCTGATTCGGACATTGACCTGCTGGTCAGGGCCCCCAAGGGGACGTCGTCATTCGGACTAGTCAGGTTCCAGCGGCTGCTCGAAACGGTTCTCGGTCGACATGTCGACCTCGTCGAATACGGCGGGCTGAAGCCCGGCCTGGATGACGACATCCGCCGTGAGGCGGTGCTTCTGTGATGGATCGTCGTTCGGCGACTCGCCGTGGCGAACCGCAACTTCATCATCCACCAGTACGACGAGATCAACCGCGAACTGACATGGCTCACCTTGGCGCGGGATCTTCCTGAGTGGCGAGATTCCCTGGGCCAACTCTTCACGGATGCCCAGCTCACGATCGAGTCGGGAAGGCCCTGAAGCATCACGTGGTGTGATCCTCCCGACCGCGCCACCCCGACTCGCCTCGACCGGCGAAGGCATGGTGGCCGAGATGGACGCCCCGTCGAGGCGGTGAGCGCCGCGATACTTCTGTGCAATAGTGCCCATCGGCTCCGATTTCGGGCAGAGCCCATCCGCACGTGAAGGGAGCCAGGTCGTTATGCGACTTCGCACTGTGGGATTGACCGTCGCCTCGATGGCGCTGCTGGCCGCGTCCATGACTCCGGCACACGCCGAGACCGACGTGGCGGGCTCCGGCTCGGCCGCAGCCCAGGAACCGGCGCAGGTGACGGTTCCGCTGCGCATGATGGACGGGCCGCGGCTGGCTGGTCAGAGCGGTGTGGCGGAGATCCGTCTCGGTGGGTCCGCTCCGATCCCTGTCGTCGTCGACACCGGCTTCACCGGACTGATCCTGTTCCCGAATGCCTGGACGACGAAGCCGGGCGGAGTATCGCTCGGCACCAAGGGCACCAGTGCCGCGATGCCAGGCGGAACGTCAGTCAAGGGCTTCCCGGGCTCGGCCCCGATGACCATCAACGGCGTGACGACGGTCTTCCCGATCCAGTTCGTCTACACCAACTCGGACAGTCCCTTCTTCGACGTGTGGCGCAACGTCGGGGTCCGCGGGCTGATGGGTGTCGGGACCAAGGGCAGCGCGGCGATGGTGAACCCGCTCAGTGCGCTGCCCGGTGAGCTCGGCCTGAGCTGGAGCCTGCACCTGGTCCGCGACGTGGCGAGCAACGGCGGGCGCAACGGATCGCTCGTGCTGGGAGCGGAGGCACCGACGGAGCCGTCGCTCGTCTACCAGCTGCCGTACATCGGCGAGAACGTGAACGGCGCCGCGATGTGGAACGACCACGCGGCGAATGGCTGCTGGAAGTTCGGGGCAACGCCCGAGGCGTGCGTCCCGACGACATTTGACTCGGCATTCACGACGATGCGCATCGTGGGCCGGCAGTTCGGTCGCGTGCCGCAGGACTCCCGCGGCATGGTGCGCCCGGGCACGCGCATCGGCCTCGCTGCTGAGGGGAGTGCCTTCACCGGCTGGTCCATCACGGCTGGCCGGAACGCGTCCGCCGATCTCGCCCGGGTGGTTTCCTCCGGCAAGCCGGCCGTGAATACCGGAAATGCTCCCTTCTTCGACTTCACCGTGACCTATAACGTGGCGACCGGTCGCGTGTACCTCAGTGACCCCATCCGGAAGGCAGGTCGGTAATGACTGACAAGACGATGAGCGGCGGGCTCAGTCGCCGCACCCTCCTGCAGGCGGCAGGCGCCGCGGCGGCGGGAGCCGTAGCTATCGGCGCGAGCTCGTCCTCGGCCGAGGCCGCACCCATGCTCAAGCCGTTCACGCCCAGAGGCCGGCTGCGACGCCGTCCGAACTTCCTCATCATCATGATGGACGAGCAGCGCACGGCACCGGTCTATGAGACCCCCGAGTTGCAGGCATGGCGTCAGGCGAACCTGCCGGGCCAGGAGTTCATCCGCCGCAACGGCTTCGAGTTCACCCATCACCACATCATGTCCACGGCCTGCCAGCCGAGCCGGGCATCGATCTTCACCGGACAGTTCCCGTCGCTCCATGGCGTGGCGCAGACCTCGGGTGCGGCGAAGCTGGATGTCGAGAGCGACCTCTTCTGGCTCGACCCGACGACCGTGCCCACCCTCGGCAGCTGGTTCCGTGCGGCGGGCTACGACACGTACTGGAAGGGGAAGTGGCACGTCAGTGACGCGGACCTCTACCAGCCGGGCACCTACAACCGCCTTCCGTCGTACACCGACAATGGCGACCGCGACACCTACCTCGAGGACATCTACCTCGAGGCTGGGATGCTCGAGCGGTACGGCTTCACCGGCTTCATCGGCCCGGAGCCCACGGGCAGTAACCCGCTGAACTCGGGGTCATCGGGCGGGCCGGGAGGCCGCGGCCGCGACGACGTGTATGCCGAGATCAGCGTCGACCAACTGCGGACGCTGCGCAGCGCCAAGAACCCCTGGGTCATGGTGTCGTCGTTCGTCAACCCGCACGACATCACGCTGTGGGGTGACCTGTCGGTCGCCTCGGATGCGGCCGGCAATGCGGGCGCATTCCACATGCTGAACCAGCTTGCCGGCTCCAACGTGCCGTCGAACCTCTTCGGGCCGCTCTACGACGCGTCGTCGCGCGAGAACCTCAGCACCAAGCCCACGGCTCAGGCGAGCTATGTCGCGGCGTACACGCAGGGCTTCCAGCCGCATAGCAACGGCAACCCGTACCACCGGTTCTACTACCAGCTGCAGAAGGAGGTAGACAAGCACGTCAGCACCGTGATGGATGCGCTGACCAACGACCGGAACATGTACCGCGACACGATCGTCATCTACCTCTCCGACCATGGCGAGGTGCTGGGCGCGCACGGCGGCATGTTCCAGAAGTGGCACAACGCCTATGACGAGATGGTGCGGGTGCCGTTCATCTTCCACAACCCGCAGCTGTTCGCCGGCCATCAGGAGACTGACATCCTGACCAGCCACGCCGACCTCATCCCGACGATGCTCGGCCTCGCTGGGCTCGACGAGTTGTCGTTGGCGAGGGAACTGCACAAGACGCACACGCAGGTGCGCCGTCTGGTGGGTCGCGATCTCTCTGGCGTCCTCCTCGGCGAGGACGACGGCAGCAGTCTGCGAGACGATCCGGTCTTCTTCATGACCGACGACCAGATCTTCAAGGGTCGCACCGCGGTGGGCATGCTGGGCTTCACCTACCAGCCTGTCGCTCAGCCCGGCAGCGTCGAGACGGTCATCGCCTACCTGCCCACCGGCCCGGCCGGTGCCAAGCAGCGCTGGAAGTACTCCCGCTACTGGGACAACCCCGCCACGTGGACCACGCCGGGCACGATGGACATCGAGACCTACGTCCCGGGACTGATCAGCGCGCCGGGTCCGCGGGTCGCGACGACGACCGTCAAGACCATGAACCCGACGAACGGGCAGGTCGGGCCGGCGCCGGATCAGTTCGAGATGTACAACGTGACCGTGGACCCGGCCGAGCTCACCAACCTGGCCGGCAACAGCGACTATGCAGCTCAGCAGCAGGTGCTCGCCAAGATGCTCGAGGTCGAGAGCTCAACCAAGCTCCTGCAGCCGCAGATGGCGCCCTGGGCCAATGGTTCGTCCCAGCAGTTCCCGTTCGCGGACAGCTAGCCGACGGATCACGGCCGCCTGATTCGTCAGGCGGCCGCGAACCAGATGCGTGCTGCACGACTGTGGGCCAGCAGCAGCATGATCGCGGTGAAGGCGACGAGGAGGAACGCCTGCTCGTTGACGAAGATCGTCAGCAGGAGATCACCGGCAGCGATGAACCACATCGCGAGGATGGCGCGGCTGGAATGCCGGGCCGTCTCCACGGAGACTGCGACATGCGCACCGCCGAGGACGACGGCGAGGGCGAGCACCGGCAGCACATCCGGATCCCCGGAGGTCACGGCCAGCACGGCACGGCTGAGCCAGAACAGCACCCCGATGCCGGCAAGGACGTGCAGGGCGATGATGGATGCGGGTGCGCGCGTCGATGTCACGTGCTGAGTATCCGGCATTCCGGGCTCTAGCGGCAGTCGTGACGCGGTGTCTGCCGAGTCGACCTACCGACGGGGCAGACCCAGCG
>CAJAKT010000290.1 GCA_903940375.1 uncultured bacterium
CTGCGTCACATGTGGCTGGACATTCCGGACGGAGCGCAGCCACGAGTGACGCAGGTCGGAGGCGGGGCAGCCACGAGTGACGCAGCACCGGCAGCAGCACGGGCGGCTGTGTGGGCAGCCCGTAGGCTTTGGCCCATGTTCTCCAAGAAGAAGCCCGGAAACGCCCTGCCCCCCAGCAAGTACCGGATGGGCGGCAAGCACTTCAAGAACGACGCCGCGTTCATCAAGACCGCGGTGCGTGACGTGAAGCGCCTGGAGAAGTACGCCGGCCTGACGAAGGACTCCTCCCTCCTGGACTGGGGCAGTGGCGCTGGCCGGCTGGCTGTCGGGGTGCGTGAGCACTTCGGCCGCATCGCTGACTACCACGGGGTCGACGTCCAGCCCGAGCTCATCGAGTGGGCCGACGCCAACCTCGCCGCCCCGGGCTTCCGATTCACCTGCGTCGACGTGAGCAACGAGCGCTACAACCCCGACGGCACGCCCGAGCGCACGCTCGCGGCCGATCCGGGCACTGTCGATGTCTTCTACGCCTACTCCGTCTTCTCGCACATGAACGACGAGGACACGCCCGCCTACCTGCAGCTCATCGCTGAGGCCCTCACGCCGGGGGGCAAGGCCTTCGTCACCTGCTTCGTCGAGGAGGACGTGCCTGGCTGGGAGGAGAACCCGGAGGGCTACGGCCCCCTGGAGTGGAAGGGCCGCCTGCACTGCACGCGCTTCGCCCGCTGGCACTTCGAGGACCACGTGAACGCGGCACGGCTGGCCGTCGACCGGTTCGAGTACGGGCAGGAAACAGACGGTCAGAGTCTGTACGTCCTGCGGCGTCGGTAGCGGGAATCTGCCTTCGGGTCGGCTAGGGTCGCATCGATCCCGTTCCCCCCAGGAAGGCATTCCCATGCGTCGATCCATGATCGCTGCCGTTGTCGCGTCGACCATCGCGCTGGCCGGTCTCGTCGGAACGGCCCCGGCCCAGGCCTCCTCGGGCGGGCCGTTCATCGATAACGACATGGGCATGCACGTTCCCCAGATCTCTGCCGGTGTCTCCGCGACCGTCAACTACGGCTCGATCCGCCTGTGGGACTCGGGCGTGGCGTGGGGCCAGGTGCAGCAGGCCAAGAACAAGTACTGGTGGAACGGCATGGATGCCGCTGTCGCGAACGCGAACAGCCAGGGCAAGCAGATCCTCTATGTGCTGGGCTCCACCCCGAAGTGGGCGGCCAGCAACACCAAGCAGGGCACCTACCCGAACAAGGGTGCTGCGTCGAACCCGACGAACATCAAGGACTGGAAGAACTGGGTCACGGCGGTCGTGAAGCGCTACGGCACCTCGATCGAGTCGTACCAGATCTGGAACGAGGCCAACCTCACAACCTTCTGGCAGGGCACGCCCAAGCAGATGGCGACCCTGACGAAGGAGGCGTACAAGATCATCAAGAAGTACGACCCGACCGGCAAGGTCGTCGCGGCGAGCAGCACCGTCCGTCTGCAGAGCGCGTACAAGAAGTTCTTCCCGGCGTACCTCAAGGAACTCAAGAAGGTCGGCTGGCCGATCGACGTCGTCGCCGTCCACCTCTACCCCGCGAGCACGGGCACCCCGGCTGACCGCGTGGGCTACATCAAGCAGGTGCAGGCCGACATGAAGGCCGGCAAGGTTCCGGCCAGCAAGCTCCTCTGGGACACCGAGATCAACTACGGCATTGCCGGCCCGGGTTCGGGTAACCCCGACAAGGACATCGAAGGCCCGACGGCTGCCGCCTGGGTCGCCGAGACCTACCTCGATGACGTCCTCTACGGAGTCGATCGCGCCTACTGGTACTACTGGTTCCAGAGTGCCAACCTCGTGGGTATCCAGATGTTCAACGGCACGGTCGGCGCCCAGGGCTACCAGACGGTGCGCAACTGGCTCAGTGGCGCCTTCTACTCCTGCACCGAAGCCACCGCGGGCTCGGCCAACACCTGCCAGCTTGGCGACAACATCACCCCGAAGGTGGTCGCCTGGCTCGATAAGGGTTCAGGTACCTTTACGGTGCCCGCAAATGCGACCGTCGCCTGCGATGCGCTCAACCAGTGCACGCCGGTGACCCCGGGGTCGCAAGTGACGATTGGAAGCATGCCGCAATGGTTTGGAACTCCCGCAAGCTAGCAACGGCCACGGCAGCCCTGGCGGCTGCCGGCCTCCTCGTGACGGCCTGCTCCTCGGGTGGCTCCACGCCGGCTGCTTCCTCCACGGCAGCAGCCAGTGGTTCGTCGACAGCTCCGACCGGTCCTGGCGTGCCCTCGTCCCTCGTGGGCATGCACATCGAGGGCGCCGAGGCCGGTGCCTGGGCATCGGCTCCTTTCGGCGCGCTGCGGCTGTGGGACAACGGCACCGCGTGGTCGCAGATCGAGCTTGAGCCGGGTGTCTACAAGTGGGACAACCTCGAGGGCATCCTGGAGAACGCCCAGGCCAAGGGCATGACCGACATCCTGATGGTGCTCGGCACCACGCCCGAGTGGAATGCCAAGAAGATCGGTCCGGACGACTACCCGCAGCCGGGCGCGGCCAGCGCTCCCAAGGACCTCAAGGCCTGGGACGCCTGGGTCACCGAGGTCGCGACCCGCTACAAGGGGCGCATCACGGCCTACCAGATCTGGAACGAGGCCAACCTCAAGAACTTCTGGAATGGCACGCCTGAGGAGATGGCGGAGCTGACCAAGCGCGCCTACGACATCATCAAGGCGATCGACCC
>CAJAKT010000291.1 GCA_903940375.1 uncultured bacterium
CCCCCCCCCCCCCCCACGACTCACACCGTTCCTGCTGCAGGAGGTCAGATGAGCCCCATTCTCGAAGTCAAGGCCCTCTCGAAGCGCTTTGGCAAGGTCGTCACGGCGGAGGACGTGTCGTTCATCGTCGATCCGGGCACGGCCCTTGGCATCGTCGGGCCGAACGGCGCGGGTAAATCGACGTTGCTGTCGCTCATCAGCGGGGTGCTTGCACCGGATTCGGGGGCCGTCTACTTCGACGGCAAGGACATCACCGGGACGTCTGCTGGTGCCCGCAGCACCATGGGTATCGCCCGTTCCTTCCAGATTCCGCGGCCCTTTGTTGACATGACTGTTTTCGAGAACGTCTATGTGGGTGCGGCCTTCGGCGGCGGCAATCAGGGGCAGGCCGGCTACGACACGGCCGCTGAAGCACTCGAAATCGCGGGATTGCTGCACCTGGCGGACGTCCCCGCCGGCCGCTTGAGACTGCTAGATCGCAAGCGCCTCGAGCTCGCCCGCGCCCTGGCCACGCAGCCCAAGCTCATCCTTCTCGATGAAATCGCGGGTGGTCTAACGGAGAAGGAGTTGCCGCCGCTGATCGAGATGATCTCCGGTCTGCGCGACTCGGGGGTGACCGTCATCTGGATCGAGCACATCGTGCACGCCCTGCTTGCGGTGGTCGACCAGTTGATGTGTCTCGCGGTCGGGAGGGTCCTAGCGATCGGTGACCCGCGCGAGGTCATGGCCAGTCCGGAGGTCATCGAGGTCTATCTCGGCTCGACCTTCGATCTCGGAGAGGCGGCTTCATGACGCTGCTGAGTCTGTCCGGCGTCGACGTCCACTACGGCGACTTCCAGGCCATCTACGGCATTGACCTGAACGTGGCCGAGGGCGAGACCCTGGCCGTCATCGGCGCCAATGGGGCCGGCAAGTCCACCCTCCTCAAGGCGATTGCGGGCCAGGTGCGGGCTTCGGCCGGAACGATCGCCTTCGACGGAGTCGACGTCACGGCACTGCCCGCGCACAAGCGGGTTCCGCTCGGCATTGCGCTCACGCCGGAAGGCCGTCGGATCTTCAAGAGCCTGACGGTCGAGGAGAACCTGCTCGTGGGTGCGCACAGCAAGCGTCCCGGCCCATGGAATCTCAGGGCCGTATACGAGGCCTTCCCACTGGTGGCCGACCGCAAGGACCGATTGGGTACCAATCTGTCGGGTGGCGAGCAGCAAGCGGCCGCCATCGGTCGCGCGCTGATGAGCAACCCTCGACTACTGCTGCTTGACGAGGTGTCGCTCGGCCTGGCGCCTGTTGTTGTCGAGCAGATATATGCGGCGCTACCCACGATCACCGGCCAGGGCACAACGGTGCTGGTGGTCGAGCAAGACGTGAACCAGTCGATGCGGGTCGCCGATCGCGTCCAGTGCCTCTTGGAGGGCCGCACCGTTCTTGAGGGCGCGCCAAGCGACCTCACCCGTGACCAAATCGCCTCTGCCTACTTCGGGATCTAGGGGACTTCAATGCAGTGGATCAACGCGATCATCCAAGGTGTTCTCCTGGGCGGGCTTTACGCCCTTCTCGCAGCCGGTCTGTCGCTGATGTTCGGCGTGATGCGGATCGTCAATCTCGCGCACGGTGCACTGGCGATCCTGGCTGCCTACATCGGGCTGGTGATCGTCCAGGGCACGGGCGTCTCGCCATTCATCGCGATGGTCGCCGTGGTGCCGATCATGGCGGGCATCGGCTACGTGCTGCAGTGGGGCATCTTCAATCGGGCTTTGCGGATGGGCGGCCTGGCTCCACTGCTCGGGGCGTTTGGGCTCGCCGTCGTCCTAACCCAGTTGATGCAGTTGAAGTTCACGACCGACAGCCAGAGTCTGCAGACGGGCAGCCTGTCGATCGCGAGCATTCGGATCACCGAGCAGATCTCTATCGGAGTGCTGCCACTGATCACGTTCGCCGCAGGTGTGATCGTGATCTTCGGACTTCAGATGTTCCTGTCGAAGGCTCCCCTGGGGCGCGCGATGCGCGCGGCCAGCGATGACTCGGAGACAGTGCCGCTGATGGGCATCGACAACCGTCAGGTCTACGCACTGTCCACCGCGATTGCCCTGGGCACGGTGGGCATTGCCGGCATGTTCCTGGGCATGCGGGGAAACTTCGACCCGAACTACGGCCAGGCGATGCTGATCTTCGCGTTCGAGGCCGTCATCATCGGCGGCCTTGGTTCGCTCTGGGGAACGTTGGCCGGTGGGATGGTGCTCGGCGTCGCGCAGGCTCTGGGATCGCAGATGAATCCGTCCTACGGAGTCCTTGTCGGCAACCTGGTGTTCCTGCTCATCCTCGCCTTCCGACCGACCGGCCTCCTCCCGAAGGCGGTGACGACATGACGATCGATACCCCGGCCGTCCACGTTCCGCGTCCCCATGCCAAGGTCCGCCGTGCCACGAAGTCGTCATGGGCGGGGCTTGCGGTCATCGTCGTGCTGCTGCTGGCAGCGCCGGCCGTGCCGTATGTACTCGACAAGGGTGTGCAAGGAAGCCTCGTCACACTGTTCTCGCTCATTGTCATGGCGACGATGTGGAACCTGCTCGCCGGGTACGGCGGCATGCTGTCGATCGGACAGCAGGCCTACGTCGGCATCGGCGCCTACGCCCTCGTGTACATCTCCGACACCATCGGACTCGACCCGTTCATGGCCGTCCCGTTGGCAGTTGTCATCGCCGGCCTGTTCGCGTACCCGATCTCCTTCCTGGCGTTCCGACTCAGCGGTGGCTACTTCGCCATCGGCACATGGGTGATCGCCGTGGTGCTGATGCAGATCACCCTGCAGATCCCGGCTCTGGGTGGTGGCATCGGGGTCACGTTCACCGGATTCAGCGACCTCACGCCTGGCCGGCGCATCGCCTACGTCTACTGGCTGTCGCTCGTGGGCGTGGCGCTGGCGGTGGCGGTGACGTACTGGATCATGCGCTCGAGGCTGGGCCTGGGCTTCACGGCCATCCGGGACGACGAGACGGCGGCGGCCTCGCTTGGTGTTCGCGTCACGCGGTCGAAGCGTTTCGTCTTCGTCGTCGCGGCGATGGGAAGCGGACTGGCTGGCGCCATGATCGCCGCGAACACGCTACGCGTCCAACCGGACTCGATCTTTTCGGTGAACTACGCCGTCTTCATGATCTTCATCGTCGTGATCGGCGGTATCGGCACGATCGAGGGCCCGATCCTCGGCGCCATCGTGTTCTTCGCGCTACAGCAGTGGCTGTCGGACCTGGGTGCCTGGTACCTCGTGATCCTGGGCGTGATCGCCATCGTCATCACGCTCTTCCTGCCGCGCGGGCTATGGGGGCTGGTGTCGGGCGACGGGCGGATCCGGCTGTTCCCGGTCGGCTACCGACTGGTCCGTGCGGCACCAGAGCCCTGACCTCCCGAGCGACAGCATGCGCACCGGGTCGAGGTTTACCTGCGGAGCTAACCGGGCACACCGGGATCATGTACCCGGATGATCCGTGGCTCGAGGCCGCCGCCAGCCTGCGGGTGGAGCTCGATGTGCAGGTGCGAGATGAGGCCTATGAGGTGTTCGTTGCCGAGTCGGCACGCGGACGGATGGCTGACCGGGTCGGAGAGGTCACGCTGCTGCTGCGATGCGGGCAGGCGGTCGAGGGCGAACTGCGGGCGGATGACGACTCCGTGGCCGGTCACCTCATCGTGGCGGAGCCCAGCGGCCGGCTGATGCTCGTGCCCGACACCGCCGTCGTGACGATGGCCGGATCCAGGCCCGGACTTCGGCCGGAAGGTCGGGATCGTGAGCGCACCCTCGGCTCGTGGCTGCGGGAGGCGTGGCAGGCGGATGACGTTGTGGCGGCGCTGCGCTGCGACGGCCGGTGGTGCACCGGGCGGGTGAGGCATGTCGGCGCTGATCACGTTGATCTCGTGAGTGACGGATGCACGACGACGCTGGCTGTTGCTGCTGTGGAGGCCTGGTCGCGCCGGTAGGGCAGGTCAGTCCGTCGAGTCGTCGGCACCGAACGGATGTGACTTGACGAACTCGCGCGTCTGGTCGTACTTGCGGACGATGAACTCCTCGAGGGCGCTTGCCTCTACCCGCCACTGCCCTCGGCCACCGATCTTGATGGCGGGCAGATCGCCGCTGCGCACGAGTGCGTACGTCTGCGCTGCCGAGATGTTGAGCGTCTCAGCGACGTCGGCGAGGGTGAGGAATCGGGGGGCCACCTGCAGATCGTCCCAAATGCCCACCGTGTTCCACGGCAGGACGGGCCGCCTGTGGATAGTCATTCGCGAAATTCGGGGCGGCGAGCGATCCTGACGGGAGTGTGAATGTCCGGACGAGGTGGGGGATGCCATGGGTCGGTTGAGGAAGTCTCGGGGGCTCGACGCGGCATCGCGGCCGGCCCGCCGACTCCAGCGGGCGCGGCTCGGTGACCTTCGCCTGTGGGCGGGGCTGTCCCTGCTGGTCGTGTCGATGGTCATTGGCGCGACGATGCTGTCGGCCGGCGACGACACGGTCACCGTGTGGCGCGCGAGCCGCGACCTGTCGGCCGGATCGGCCCCCGCAGACCTGGAGCCCATCACCGTGGGCCGTGCGGTTGCGGGGGATCGGTACGTCGGGTCCGACGTCGACGTCGCCGGGGTGCTGCGCTGGCCGGTGCGGGCCGGCGAGCTCCTGCCGCGAGCGGCGTTGACACAGCCCAGCGCTGCGGCGACCCGCGAGGTCACCGTCCCGGTTGATCCGATGCATGCCCCAGCCGGCCTGCAGGCGGGGGACGTCATCGACATGTGGTCGACGGCACGTGACTCGGCGTCCGCTGACGCGCGGCCCGATGCGGTCCCGGTCCTGGTACTCGCTGCTGTGCGTGTCACCGCGGTGGCCGACGCCGACGTGGGGATAAGCGGGCAGCTCGGAGTCGTTCTTGAGGTTCCCGCGGATCACGTGCCCGATGTGGTCGCGGCCGGTCGCGCGGGGGTGACGGATCTGGTTGCCGTGCCGTTGGCCAGTCAGGCAGTGCTGTCGTGATCAAGCTGCTGCTTGCCGTCCCCGAGCTGCCGCAGGAGCAGGGCCTCGTCGCTGCGGCAGGCGATGCCGGGCTGCACGTCATCCGGCGCTGCGTCGACGGTGTCGATCTGCTGGCTGCTGCCGCGACTGAACCGGCCGCGGCTGCCGTCGTGTCCGCTGGCCTGCCGCGACTGTCGGCTGATCTCGTCCAGCGGCTGTCGGCCCCGGCAGACGGTGCAGGCGCACGTCCCATCATCGGTCTGGCCGCCAGTGACGCGGATGCGCAGAGGCTGTCGAGCCTGGGGATCGGTCGCATCATCCGCGCGGGCCCGACAGCTGAGGCGACACTGCGCGCACTGGCGGACGGACTGTCCGGCTCGAGTGGCGCTACGGGTTCGGGTGTCTGGTCGACCGGCTGCTGGGAGCCGGGTCCGTCGGTCGCCGACAGTCCCGCTGTGCCCGCGACAGGACGCATCATCGCGGTCTGGGGTGCCATCGGATCGCCCGGTCGCACGACGGTGGCAGCAGGAGTCGCGGAGGCGTTGGCCGAGGCGGGTCAGCGCGTGTGCCTGGTGGATGCCGACACCTACGCGCCAGCCGTCACGCTGGCGCTGGGCATCGTCGAGGAGTCCAGTGGCCTGCTCGTCGCCTGCCGGCACGCCGACAACGGCTCACTCACCGACGACGTCCTGCGCGGGTGTGCGAGGCAGGTTCGTGGCACATGGGGTGTGCTGGGCGGGCTTCCTGCGGTGGAGCAGTGGCCCGACCTGCGGCCCGCCGCTCTGGAGCGTGTCTGGGAGACCTGCCGGACGGCATTCGACGTCACGGTCGTCGATATCGGCTTCTGTCTGGAGGACGACGACACAGCGGGCGCGTGGGCCCGGCGCCGGAATGGGGCGGCGCTGACCGCCCTCGCGGCCGCCGATCATGTTCTGGCGGTCGCAGATGCAGGCCCGGCAGGGGCTGCCCGGGTGGCGGCGGCCTGGCCGGCATTGCGGGCCCGAACGGGTGGCATCGGGGTGACCCTGGTCCGTAATCGGGCCCACGGCAGCGATCGGGCCTGGCGGGAGGCGCTGGCCAGCTGCGGGGTGACCGCTCCCGTCCACCCCGTTCCGGCGGATCCGCGGGCGCTCGCCGCGTGCTGGCGTGATGGCAGATCCCTGGGGGAAGGTGCTCGGCGGTCGCGGATCCGGGCGGCTATGCGGGGATTGGCTGCCGTCGCCGTGTCAGGATAGATACTGGCGAGTAGCACCTGGTCCGTTCGCAGGTGGCCGCCCGATCGAGGGGAGTGTGCATGCCGAGCCGGATGTCTGCCCTCGATGCGTCCTTCCTGTTCATGGAGGATGCCAGCACCCCGATGCATGCTGGTGGGGTCGCCATCTTCACGCCGCCAGCTGGCGGGTTCGATCATGAGCGGCTGGTCCGCCTGATCAAGCAGCGCATCCCCTTCGTGCCCCGGTATCGCCAACGGGTCCGCGATGTGCCGTTCGGCCTGGCCCGGCCGGTATGGGTTGACGACGAGCGCTTCGACGTCACCTACCACGTGCGCCGGTCGGCCCTGCCCAAGCCAGGTTCGCGTGAGCAGCTGAATGAACTGGTCGCGCGGCTCATGAGCCGTCCGCTCGACCGCAGTCGACCACTCTGGGAGATGTACCTCGTGGAAGGCCTCGCTGACGGCAGCTTCGCCATCGTGAGCAAGAGCCATGAGTCGATGGTCGACGGCCTTTCTGCGGTCGACATTGCACAGGTCATGCTCGACGACACCGAGGAGACGGCGACCGTTGCGGGCGACAGCTGGCGGCCGCGTCCCGAGCCAACCGACGTCGAGCTCCTGTCACAGGCGTTCACCGAGCTGACGACCCGACCGGCGGCGGCATTCGAGGCACTTCGCGACACGGTCAGCGACGTGTCGCGGACGGCGGCTCATTTCGGTGAGCGTGCCGGCGGGCTGCTGTCAGCGGCCCTCGCCGTCGCGCGGCCCCCTGCTGCCAGCCCGCTGAACGTCCCGATCGGCGAGCAGCGTCGGTTTGCGACTGTCGATCTCTCGCTTGCGGATCTCAAGACGGTCAGGTCTGCCCTCGGGGGCACCGTCAACGACACGATCCTCGCGGTGATCACTGGTGCCCTGCGCGCCTGGCTGCAGGCACGGGGCGTGGGGGTGGCGCAGGGCGACGTACTGAAGGCCATGCTCCCGATCAGCGTGGCCGTGCCGTCGCTGGCGTCCGGGCATGCTGGCGGCAATCGCGTCTCGGCCACCCTGGTCGAGCTTCCGGTGGGGGAGCAGGATCCGGCGGTCCGTCTTCAGCAGCTCAGCTACCAGCTCGCTCAGCTGGAGGCAGGCAACCAGTTCGTCGGCGCCGACTCGATCGTCAATATCGCCGGCTTCGGCCCACCGACCCTGCATGCCCTCGGTGCGCGCGTCGGATCGACCATGTCGCATCGGGTCTTCAATCTCGTCATCACGAATGTGCCCGGGCCTCAGCACCCGCTGTACGCGGCGGGTTCGCGGATGCTCGCCGCGTATCCCGTGGTGCCCCTGACGAAGAACCAGGCCCTCAGCATCGGCCTGATCTCTTACGACGGCGGGGTCTACCTCGGGCTGTATGCCGATCGCGATGCCCTGCCGGATCTCGATCTGCTCGTGACCTGCCTGCATGAGTCGCGCGACGAGCTGCTGGCACGCAGCGAACAGTCTGTGCGCACGCTACGAGTCGTCGACGGCGGTGCGAAGCGCTCCTCGAAGAAGCCGAAGGCGCGAGGCGCTTCATGACGGATGCCATCGCACGCACTCCGCGCCGGGGACTCGTGCTCGGTGGTGGTGGCGTGCTGGGTGGCACGTGGGCGGTCGGAGCACTTGCCGCACTCGAGGAGCAGCACGGGTTCCGGGTTGCTGATGCCGATGTCATCGTCGGTACGTCTGCTGGATCGGTGCTGGCGGCGCTGATCGGGGCGGGGGTGACGGTTGATCAACTGCGTCATCACTACATCGACGTTGCGGTGTCAGATGGTCCTCTCGCCGGCTACGACTTCGACCCGGTGCAGGCCACGGGTGGCCGCCGCCCCGGCATGCCGAAGTTCCTCGGGCCTGGGTCACCGAAACTGGTGGGCTCGAGCCTGCGGCGCATCGGCCAGTTGCCTGCCACGACGGTGCTGTCCGCATTCATGCCGGAAGGTACCCGCAGCCTCGAGCGGATCGGTCACCTCATCGATGCCATCACTCCCATGGGCGAGTGGTCACCGCATCGGGGTGTGTGGGTCGTCGCGATGGACTACGAGGATGGCAAGCGCGTCGTATTCGGGCGTCCGGGTGCGCCCGTCGTGCCGCTGTCGAGCGCGGTGATGGCGTCCTGTGCGATTCCGGGCTGGTTCGCCCCGGTGACCATTAACGGACGCACCTATGTCGATGGCGGTGCGGTGTCCGCGACGTCAATCGACGTCATTGCGCATGCCGGGCTCGACGAGGTCTACGTCGTGGCGCCGATGGTCTCGTTCGCGATGGACCGCCCGACAGGGGTCACGGCGAGACTCGAGCGGCGATGGCGCGCCGAAGTCACCAAGGCAGCGCGTAGCGAGGCGGCGGTCGTTCGGGCCGCGGGTGTGCAGGTGCGCATGCTGGGGCCAGGGCCGGAGGATCTCGCTGCCATCGGGGCCAATCTCATGGACGACACCCGCAGGCGTCATGTGCTCGAGACATCGCTGCGAACCAGCGTGGCGGCCTGGCGCGAGGCAGAGGATGTGCCGGCGACGGGCTGAGCCCGTGGAGTGGGCGGCAGGCAGCTAGCGCGCGAGCCACTCGCTCCCGACCGTGACCTCCTTGGTGAGGTAGCGCTCGGTCTGATCGGCCGCTACGCGCTCGACCTTGCCACCGACGAAGGGGACATTGGCCTTGAAGGAGCCGCTGTTGCTCACGACGGTGCCGTCGGGGCCGCCCGAGAGGGCGATCGTGCCGCGGTAGCTGATGGGGGAGTTGAACTCGACCGTGACATCGGCGGACGCGGATCCGTCGGCCGCGGCGGGACCCCAGGTGTGCACCTCGGTGATCGTGATCGTGTCGCCCACGAACGGTGCTGCATACGAGGGCACCTCTGCCGGCATCGATCGCGTGCAGGTCATGACCGTGCCGCCATCGGGAGCGTCAGAGACGTCGACGGTGATGTCTCGGGAGCCCGTGCGCTCGCCCTTCTCCTGAACGTACGCGGCATCCTGAAGCATGGCCAGCACCGTGGCGGGATCGGCGGCGAAGGTCTGGTCGTAGGACAGTTCGGTGGGCACGTGTGGTCCATTCCCGCGGCAGGCCGCGTATCTCGGGTGCTGGCAGACATCATGCCGGAGCCGGGTCCGGACCGGATAGGCATCCGCCACCCCGCCCTCCGCAGTGGAGTCTGAATCGCGGCACACCGGACGTTCCGGACGACTACCGTTGCCTGAGTCGCACAACGGCGTGCGACCAGGGGTCCGTCGTGGCCCCGCTGTCGTGTGAAGAGGCGATCACGTGGCCACAAGTCCGACCCAGGCGATGCAGGACTCCCTGGCGGCGATTCCCGACCCCCAGGTTCGGCTGCTGACGACCCGCTTCGTGCGCTACCTGGCGCAGGAGGACATCTCCACCCACCCCGTTGACGACCTGGCCCGGCATGCGGCCGATCTGATCGCCCTCGCGCAGGTGCGCCGCGCTGATGAAGCGCTGGTCCGGGCCAGTGGCGAGACCGACACCAGCGACTCGGCGCTTCAGGTGGTCACCGACGACATGCCCTTCCTCGTCGACTCCGTCACCAATGCGCTGGGTGTCGCGGGCCTGGCCCTGCACCTGGTCGTGCACCCCCAGTTGGTCGTCCGTCGCGACGACGGGGGACGCCTCATCGAGATCCTCGACATTGACGTTGACGATGTCCGGCCGGAGGGAACGCTGGCCGAGTCGTGGATGTGGATCGAGATGGACCACGACTACTCCGAAGGCTCCGCTGCGACGCTGGCGGAGAGCATCAGCGAGGTTCTCCTCGACGTGCGCCTGGCGGTGCGTGACTGGCGTGCGATGCGCTCGCGTGCACTGATCATCGCCGAGGAGATCAGCGCGCACCGGCCACCCGGCCTGGCCCAGGAGATGGTCGACGAGGGGGTTGACCTGCTGCGATGGCTGGCCGACGACAACCTGACCTTCCTCGGGTATCGCGAGTACTCACTCGAGCAGTTGGCGGGCGAGGATGTGCTCGTGCCCATCGACGGCACCGGTCTCGGCATCCTGAGTCCGGAGACGCGGGAGGCAGCGCACCCGGGTGTCTCGCAGAGCTTCGCGGCCCTGCCACCAGCGGTGCGGGCCCTCGCGCGCAAGCCGGAGCTGCTGGTGCTCAGCAAGGCGAACTCGCGCTCGACGGTGCACCGATCCGTCTACCTCGACTACATCGGCGTCAAGTCGTTCGATGCGGAGGGCCGCGTTATCGGGGAGCGGCGGTTCCTCGGTCTGTACTCATCCAGTGCCTACACGCAGAGCATCCTCGATATCCCGATCCTTCGGATGAAGGCGGCTCACCTCGAGTCGAGCCTGGACTACGTCGCGGGATCGCACGACGCGAAGGACCTGCTGCAGTTCCTGGAGACCTATCCGCGTGATGAGCTCTTCCAGACGCACGATGACCAGCTGATGGAGATTGCCCAGTCAGTCCTGCATCTGCAGGAACGTCGGCATACCAAGCTCTACCTGCGTCCAGACGACTACGGCCGGTTCATGTCCTGCCTCGTCTACCTCCCGCGCGACCGCTACACGACCCAGGCCCGCCTGCGCGTCGAGGGACTGCTGATGGCCGCGCTGGGCGGGGTGGCTGTTGACTACACGGCTCGGGTATCCGAATCGGTGCTTGCCCGGCTCCACTTCGTGATCCGGGTCCCGCTGGGCCAGGGACTGCCGGAGATCGATGAGCATGATCTCGAACTGCAGGTTGCTGCCGCGACCCGCAGTTGGCAGGACGACTTCACCTCGAACCTCGCGGCCCGGGTGGGGGAGTCTGCGGCCTCGCCGCTGATCCGCACGTATGCCAGCGCCTTCCCAGAGGCGTACAAGGAGGACTTCGGTCCGGGTCGTGGGGTCAACGACGCCCTCGTCATCGAGGCGCTGACGTCGGGTGAACTGTCCCTGGAGATCTACCAGCCGCCGAACGGCGATCGCCAGGACCTGCGGCTGAAGATCACGCGCGTTGGCCCGGCGATGTCCCTCTCGCGCGTCCTGCCGATCCTCCAGTCGATGGGTGTCGACGTCGTCGACGAGTACCCGTACGAGATCGCGCGCGCGCTCAAGGAGCCGGCGTGGATCCTCGATTTCGGGATGCGCTTACCAGCCGTCGAGATCGTCGACCGCTCGTCGCTCTCCGAGCGGTTCGAGGAGGCCTTCGCGGCAACGTGGAATGACAGGTGCGGTGTCGACGGGTTCAACTCGCTCATCGTGAGCGGGGGGCTGCGCTGGCGACAGGCCCTCGTGCTCCGTGCCTACTCGCGCTACATGCGGCAGATCGGCTCGACGTTCAGCCAGCGCTTCCTCGAGGATGTGGTTGTCGGCAACGTCGAGATCACGCGACTGCTCGTCGCCCTGTTCGAGGCGCGCTTCGCCCCGGGTGAGGTCGACGGTCGGGCGCAGACTGAGGCGACCCTCGTCGGCGAGATCGAGGATGCGCTGGACTCCGTCGCAAGCCTCGATCAGGACCGCATCCTGCGCACGTTCCTGGCGATGATCCAGGCAACACTGCGTACCAACTACTTCCAGGTCGATGACGATGGCATCGATCGTTCCTCCGTCGCCTTCAAGTTCGATCCGCGGAGCATCCCCGAGCTGCCGCTCCCGAAACCGCAGTACGAGATCTGGGTGTATGCGCCGCGCGTCGAGGGAGTGCACCTGCGGTTCGGTGCCGTGGCGCGCGGCGGGCTGCGGTGGAGCGATCGCCAGGAGGACTTCCGCACCGAGATCCTCGGGCTGGTCAAGGCCCAGGAGGTCAAGAACTCCGTCATCGTGCCCGTCGGCGCCAAGGGCGGGTTCTATGCGAAGCGGTTGCCGGATCCGGCGGTCGATCGCGAAGCCTGGCTCACGGAGGGCAAGGCGGCCTATCGCGAGTTCATCATGTCGATGCTCGACATCACCGACAATCTTGTCGATGGTGTCATCGTCCATCCGCGTGACGTGGTGAGGCACGATGGCGACGATCCCTATCTCGTCGTCGCAGCAGACAAGGGAACCGCCACGTTCTCGGATCTCGCCAACTCGATCGCGGCTGAGTACGGCTTCTGGCTCGGTGATGCCTTCGCATCCGGTGGGTCAGTGGGATACGACCACAAGGCGATGGGCATCACGGCCCGTGGAGCATGGGAGTCGGTCAAGCGGCACTTCCGTGAACTGGATGTCGACACCCAGGCACAGGACTTCACCGTGGCCGGTGTCGGCGACATGAGCGGAGATGTCTTCGGCAACGGCATGCTGCTCAGTGAGCACATCAGGCTCGTCGTCGCGTTCGACCACCGCCACATCTTCATCGATCCCGATCCGGTTGCATCGACATCATTCGCTGAGCGTCGGCGGCTGTTCGATCTTCCTCGCTCTTCATGGGCCGACTACGACACGTCGCTGATCTCGGCAGGCGGCGGCGTCTTCGCTCGATCGCTGAAGTCCATCGACATCACGCCCCAGATGGCCGATGCGCTGGGCATCGGTGTCGACGTGACGAGCCTGACACCCGATGAGCTGATGCGGGTGGCCCTGATGGCGCCGGTCGACCTGTTGTGGAACGGCGGCATCGGCACGTACGTGAAGTCGCAGACCGAGACGAACGCCGATGTCGGTGACAAGGCGAACGACCGCATTCGGGTCAACGGTTCGGATCTGCGCTGCCGCGTGATCGGCGAGGGCGGAAACCTCGGCATGACGCAACTGGGTCGTGTGGAGGCATCGCGCCACGGCATCCAGTTGAATACCGACGCTATCGACAACTCGGCTGGTGTCGACACGTCCGATCATGAGGTCAATATCAAGATCCTGCTCGACGGCCTGGTGCGTTCAGGTGCCCTTGCCCAGGATGCGCGCAACACCTTGCTCGCGGACATGACCGAAGTCGTTGCGGATCAGGTGCTGGAGGACAACTACGGTCAGAACGTCGTCCTGGGCAATGCGCGTGCGGGTGCACCGGGCCTGATCAACGTGCATCAGCGGATGATCCGGGAGCTGGAGCGGGTCGGGCTGCTGGATCGCGCGATCGAGTTCCTTCCCGATGACGAGGAACTGCGCGTACGCCGCCTGGCAGGCGACGGCCTGACCTCGCCTGAGCTGTCGGTGCTGCTGGCGTATTCGAAGATCTGGCTGACGGCCGAACTGAACGCATCGACCCTGGCGGATGAGCCGTACTTCGCGAAGGCGCTGACCGGCTACTTCCCACCCGCGCTGTCTGCCGAGTTCGGCGAGGCCATCAGTCGGCATCAACTGCGCCGACAGATCATCAGCACGGTCACGGTCAACCGACTCATCAACATGGCCGGTATCTCGTTCGTCTTCCGCGCGATGGAGGAGACGGGCGCAAGTGCGGTCGAGGTCGTGCGCGCAGCGTGGGCTGCCATCGAGATCTTCAGCATCGCCACGGTGTGGCAGGACATCAACGACCAGGACAACATCATCCCCACGACAGCGCAGACGGCACTGCATCTGGAGACCCGTCGGCTGCTCGACCGAGCCACCCGCTGGTTCCTGCAGACGCGCGGCGGTTCCCTCGATGTGCAGGGCGAGATCGATCGCTTCGGTGCGGTGGTGCATGACCGTGCACACGGTGTTCCGGCTCATCTGCTGGGCAAGGAGCATGAGCGCTTCGAGCGGCTCACGCAGCGTTTCGTCAGCGCAGGCGCGCCGGACGACCTCGCTCGTCGAACTGCTGCCGCGCTGGATGTGTTCGCGTTGCTCGACATCACCGACATCTGCGTCCGGACGGGGGAGAGCGTCGACACCGTCATTCCGCTGTACTTCACGATCTCCGAGCGCTACGACATCGACCGCACTCTCGTACGCATAACCGACCTGCCGCGTGGTGACCGATGGAGCGCGTTGGCCCGGCAGGCGCTGCGCAGCGATCTCTACGCGGTGGTGGCGGGATTGACGTCACGAGTTCTGCGCTCGACAGTGCACGACCTTGCGCCACTTGACCGGCTGACCGGGTGGGAACAGGCGCATGTCGAGGGCGTCGCTCGAGCCCGCACCACACTCGATGACATCGCTTCCGTCGAGGATCCGGACCTGGCCACGTTGTCGGTGGCGCTTCGGGCGATGCGCAACCTGGTGGCTCAGGGCACGACATCAGCAGGCGCCGGCTCCTGACCAGCTCCACTCAATGCGTCGTGGCGCGTAGTCCCCGCTGCAGGTCGGCGATGATGTCGACGGGTGCCTCGAGTCCGATCGACAGCCGAAGGATCCCCTCACCGGGCCGGGCAGCGGCATCGACGGGTCGGTGGGTCAGGGCGGCCGGATGCTGGATGAGGGTGTCGATGCCGCCGAGTGACACGGCATGGGTGATGAGCCGAAGGGCGGCGCAGAATGCCTCTGCGGCAGCAAGACCGCCGGCCAGCTCGAAGGAGACCATTGCCCCTGGCCCGGCCATCTGCCGGCCGACGAGTCCGGTCGGGTCGGCACCGGGCAGCCCCGGGTAGAACACCCGCGTGAGCTCGGGCTGCTCGGTCAGCCATCGGGCGACCTCGCCCGCGTTCGCCTGCTGTGTCTGCATGCGCACGGGCAGCGTCGCGATGCCGCGGTGCAGGAGGTACGCGGTCCACGGGTCCATCACTCCGCCGGTGATCGTGCGGATGGGCCGCAGTTGCGTTGCGCGCTCTGCGCTCGTTGCGACGACACCGCCCATGGCATCGCCGTGCCCGCCGATGTACTTGGTGGCGCTGTGCAGGGCATACGTCGCGCCGAGGGCCAGCGGCTGCTGGAGGACGGGCGTCGCGAATGTGCTGTCGACGAGAACCGGCACGGTGCCGGCCTGGCGGACGACATCGCGGATGTCGTAGAGGTCCAGCGTGGGGTTGGCAGGCGACTCGATCACGACGAGTCCGGTCTCCGGCCGAATGGCATCGGCGACCTGGTGCGCATCGGCCCACGTCACCGACGTGCCGAGCAGTCCGCTCGCCAGCAGAGCGTCGGTCCCGCCATACAGCGGGCGCACGGCGACGATGTGCGGTAGTCCGGCGGCCACGCGTGACAGCAGGACGGTTGTCATGGCCGCCATGCCGCTCGCGAACGCAATGGCCTCGACGCTGTCGAGCTCGTCGCGCGGTGTCTCGAGTGCGGCTACGGCGTCCTCGAACCGAGCGACGGTGCTGTTCCAGGCGCGCCGGTAGATGGGTGACATGCCGTCGGGCAGGGCGGCGCCACTGGCGAGCAGGTCGTAGGCATCGCCGCCAGCCGCGATGCTCGGCATCGGGGACGTCGTCGACAGGTCGATCGGGAGCGCGTGGACGCCGAGTTCGCGGAGGCCCTCCCGACCGGCATGAACGGCGATGGTGGCGGGCTCGAGCTGCTCTGGTGGCATGGTCATGGACCCAATCTGGCCCAGTTTCACCCCTGATGCAGTGGTGGAACGACGACTTTCTGCGAGGGGTTCGCAGGAAGGAGAGCACGGGAACGGGCAGGAGTGGGGGCCGGTTACTGTCGGGCAACGTCCACCAGCCTTGGAGTTGCCGTGCGCCTGCCCCCGCTTGTCGAGCCCGCTGAGTCACTCTCGGTCGACGAGGTCCGCCGATACAGCCGCCACCTGATCATCCCCGATGTGGGCATGACGGGTCAGAAGCGGCTGAAGAACGCGAAGGTGCTCTGTGTCGGGGCTGGTGGACTCGGTAGCCCAGCCCTCATGTATCTGGCTGCCGCAGGTGTCGGCACCCTGGGCATCGTCGAGTTCGACACGGTCGACGAGAGCAACCTGCAGCGACAGATCATTCACGGGCAGAGCGATATCGGCCGTCCGAAGGCCGAGAGTGCCCGGGACAGCGTGCTGGAGATCAACCCCTACGTCACGGTCAACCTGCACACCGACCGCCTCGACTCATCGAATGTGTTCGAGCTGTTCGCGCAGTACGACCTGATCGTCGACGGCACCGACAACTTCGCCACCCGCTACCTCGTGAACGATGCATGCGTCCTGCTGGGCAAGCCGTATGTGTGGGGTTCCATCTACCGTTTCGACGGCCAGGCCAGCGTATTCTGGGCAGAGCACGGCCCCTGCTATCGCTGCCTGTACCCGGAGCCCCCGCCGCCCGGGATGGTGCCGTCGTGTGCGGAGGGCGGCGTGCTCGGCGTGCTGTGCGCATCCATCGGCTCGATCCAGGTCACGGAGGCAATCAAGCTCCTGGCCGGCATCGGTGACACCCTGCTTGGCCGGCTGATGGTCTATGACGCGCTGGAGATGACGTACCGCCAGGTGAAGATCCGCAAGGACCCGAACTGCGCGGTCTGCGGAGAGCATGCCACCGTCACGGAACTCATCGACTACGAGGCCTTCTGCGGCACGATCTCTGACGAGGCGGCCGAGGCGGCCAGGGACTCGACCATCTCGGTCCACGAGCTCAAGCGCATGCTCGACGCGCGCGACGCCGGCGAGGAGGACTTCGTGCTCATCGACGTCCGCGAGCCAGGTGAGTACGAGATCGTCAGCATCGACGGTGCGATCCTCATCCCTAAGGGCGAGTTCCTCGACGGGTCGGCGCTGGAGAAGCTGCCCAACGACAGGCGGATCGTCCTGCACTGCAAGGTGGGTGGCCGATCTGCAGAGGCCCTCGCCGTGGTGAAGGGTGCTGGCTACGCGGACGCGATCCACGTGGGCGGCGGCATCCTGGCATGGGTCAACCAGATCGAGCCGGACAAGCCTGCCTACTGATTGTCGAGGGCTATTCGGGGCTCGGGACCAACGTCCCGAGCCCCGGAGTCTGTCCGGACATTGCCGTCCACGACCGAGCACTGCCCCAGCATGACCGCTGTGCGGACCGCCCTGAGCTGCGACGAGGCGCATTCTGAAGGTGCACGAACCGAATCCTCCACTGGGGGCGAGAAGAATGACAACGACAACACGGACGACACGGACAGCACGAACGTCAATGACCGCCAAGGTGCTCGCAGCACTCCTGGCGGTATTCGCACTCGTCGGCTTGTCCCTGGCCTTCAGCGCCGGGGCGGCTAATGCCGGCGACAAGATCTGGATCTGCCACGCAGACACCAACAACGGCAACGGCCAGCCGAATCTGGGCCAGGGCGGCACCGGTGGTGAAGCGGGGGTCGGGTTCAACCTGATCGAGGTTGCCCAGAGTGCAGCCGACAACGCGCACTTCAAGCTGCATCCGAATGACTACGCGGCCAATGCCACGGAGATCGCAGCTGGCTACTGCGGCGCCAAGCCCACCTACGGGTACACCGCTCCGGCCGTGACGGTTGGCTCCGAGTTCTGCTTCGCTGCGGCGATCACTTCGGTCACGGCGACGGGTGCGGCCATCACCGTTGGCCCGCAGGCCACTGAGGTGACTGCGCAGCAGAAGGCTGATGCGGATGCTGCTGCGACGGCAAGCGCCAACGCGGCGCTTGATCTGACGCTTGCGGCCTACCCGAACCGCACGGCTGTCCCGGCCGACCGGGTCTGCACGACGACCCCGCCGACCACTCCGCCGACCACTCCGCCGACGACCCCGCCGACTGAGGCCACCACCGTCGAGCCCACCACCGTCGAGCCCGCCACCATCACGGCGGTCGAGCCCGCCACGGTTGCGGTGCCTGAGCCCGCGAAGGTCGCGGTCCCGGCGCCCGCGAAGGTGACGGCTCCGATGCCGGCGACCATCCCTGCGGGTGACGGTTCCTCGGCACCGCAGACTCCGGTCTGGGTGCTGGCGCTGCTGACCGTCGCCGCGGTGACCGTTGCTGCCTCTGCGATGCGGGTAGTTGCGACGCCGCACATGTAGCGAGCGGGTTCGGTGAGTCAGGGAAGGGCCCCACCCGAGAGGGTGGGGCCCTTCCTCGTGCGCGTTTGCGGTCTCGTCAGCCCTCGACGATGTCGCCCTCGGCTGCCGAGACGTCAACCCCGATCGATGTCATGTAGTCGATCGCTGCATCAATGGCGGCCTGGTCGCCACCGAGCTCGCAGACCATCCAGCCGCTGTGGTCGTGGATCGCTGCCCGTCGGATGTTCGGCACCACCCCGAACCGCGTGATGATCTCGTGGATGACCGGATCGGTGGCCGGACCGGGCGGGAAGGTCAGCCGGACGCGCGTGCCGAACTGCTGGGGATCGCTCATGTGCCCATTCTGGAGGGCCGCCGTTCGGGACATCCTGCGGGTGGCCTTTGGCGGCCAGGTTGGGCATTTAGGCCTCCGAGCGTCAGGCCTGCTGCGTCGATACTCGAAAGGACGGGTCACCACGCGCGTGACCGTCGTCAGTTCCGGGGGGTGAGTGCCGTGCAGGTACGACGACGTGCGCGCCTCCTGCTCCGGGTCCTGTTCGACATCCGGGTCGAGCAGGTGGTCGCGGGGGAGACCTCTGCGCGATACCAGGGGAGTGTGAACTGGAAGGGCGTACCCGATCCGACCGCCGCGCCGGCCCACTACAACCCGGACGCGCCGCTGACGGGGGACGCGGCGTCACACGCGTTCGTGTCCGTCGATGCAGCTGGGACGCCTGCGCACTGGGACCCCTGCACACCGATCCCGTACTGCGTCAACACCGCGACGCTGCCTGATGGTGCTGCCGCGACGGTCGCAGAGGTCTTCGCCCGGGTCTCCGCCATCACGGGTGCGACCTTTGTCGCAGGGGGTGAGACGGCTCTGATCGCTGGAGCCGGCGGTGCCTCGCTCCCGGCTCCGGACCGTGGTGAAGGGATCTACGTCGCCTTCTCAGACCCCACCATCGTCCCTGACCTGGCCGGTACGGTGCTGGGGCTCGGTGGCCACTACTTCAGCTCGTGGCCGAGCGCGGACATGCGCATCATCGTCGGCACGATTGTCGTCGACACGTCGGATCCACTGGCTCCCGGCTTCACATCGGGGCTGTCGATCGGCGGAGTGCTGGAGCACGAACTCGGACACGTGCTGGGTCTGGCCCACATCGACGATCCGACGCAGCTGATGTACCCGCACGCGCGACCCACCGGTCCGTCGACCTTCCAGGCCGGCGATCGTGCCGGGCTGGTCGCCCTGCAGGCGGGCGGCTGCCCTGCGCCGGCTGTCAGTTGATGCGCAGTGGCGAGATGCCGACCGTGATTCGCCCGGTCCCGGTGCCGTAGCACG
>CAJAKT010000292.1 GCA_903940375.1 uncultured bacterium
CAGATCATGGGCGTCACCACACTGGACATGGTCAAGATGGCCCAGCAGATCGACTCGCTGGGGCCGGAGAAGTCCAAGCGCTACATGCACCACTACAACTTCCCGCCGTACTCGACCGGAGAGACCGGCCGCGTGGGTTCGCCCAAGCGCCGCGAGATCGGCCACGGTGCGCTCGCCGAGCGTGCCCTGATGCCGGTGCTGCCCAGCGTCGAGGAGTTCCCGTACGCCATCCGGCAGGTGTCCGAGGCGCTGAGTTCCAACGGCTCGACGTCGATGGGCTCGGTGTGTGCATCGACCATGTCGCTGCTCAACGCTGGTGTGCCGCTGCGCGCACCGGTCGCGGGTATCGCCATGGGCCTTATCTCGGGCGAGCTTGACGGCAAGACCGAGTACGTCGCCATCACCGACATTCTGGGTGCTGAGGACGCGTTCGGCGATATGGACTTCAAGGTCGCCGGCACGAAGGACTTCGTCACGGCCCTCCAGCTCGACACGAAGCTCGACGGCATTCCGGCATCCGTGCTCGCCGCTGCGCTGCAGCAGGCATTCGATGCTCGCATCGCCATCCTCGACGTGATGAATGAGGCCATCGATGCACCTGACGAGATGGCGCCGACGGCACCTCGCGTCATCGCCATCCAGATCCCGGTCGACAAGATCGGCGAGGTGATCGGGCCGAAGGGCAAGATCATCAACCAGATCCAGGAGGAGACCGGCGCCGACATCACGATCCAGGACGACGGCACCATCTACATCGGTGCCACGAATGGTGAGTCGGCCGAGGCGGCCCGCACCGCAATCAACAACATCGCCAACCCGACGATGCCGGAGATCGGCGAGCGCTACCTGGGCACCGTGGTCAAGACCACGACGTTCGGTGCTTTCGTCTCGCTCATGCCCGGCAAGGACGGCCTGCTGCACATCTCCGAGATCAAGAAGCTCGCAGGCGGCAAGCGCGTCGAGAACGTCGAGGACGTCCTGAAGGTCGGCAGCAAGGTCCAGGTCGAGATCAAGGAAATCGATCCGCGCGGCAAGCTGTCGCTCGTCCCCGTCCTCGAGGGCGACGCTGCGGCGGCCGATGCCTAAGGCGCAGACTCGCACGCTGCTTCGGGAGGGTGACGGCGGACTCGTCCGCCGCACCACCCTCCCGGGCGGCTTGCGCGTCATCACCGAGCAGGTCCCCGGGGTCCGCTCGGTGGCGTTCGGGGTGTGGGTGAATGTCGGCTCGCGTGACGAGACCGGCACTCAGATGGGCTCGGCCCACTACCTCGAGCATCTGCTGTTCAAGGGCACGCACAAGCGCTCGGCCCTGGATATCTCCGCCTCCATCGAGGCGGTGGGCGGTGACCTGAATGCGTTCACCACCAAGGAGTACACCTGCTATTACGCACGTGTCCTCGACGTCGACCTTCCGCTCGCCATTGACGTGGTGTGCGACGTGGTCACCGATGCGCTGATCCGCACGGAGGATGTCGAGGGGGAGCGCGGCGTCATCCTCGAAGAGATCGCGATGCACGAGGACGATCCCACCGATGTCGTGCATGACGACTTCGCCGCCGTGATGTTCGGCGACACCCCGCTCGGTCGCCCCGTGCTCGGCACCATCGAGACCATCAGCGGTATCTCGCGCCGCTCGATCAATGCCTTCTACCGCCGCACCTACCGTCCGGAGTCGATGGTCATCGCGGCCGCGGGCAACCTGGACCATGACACCGTCGTGCGACAGGTTCGGGCGGCCTTCCAGTCCGTGCTCGATCCGTCAGTTGAAGCGCGCGCTGCGCGCACGGTGCGGCGGCCGCGGGCCCATGAAGCCGGCGTCAGTGTCACGAAGCGCCCGACCGAGCAGGCCCATCTCGTCCTCGGCGTCCCGGGCATCACCCGCAGCGACCCCCGCCGCTACGCCCTGTCGATCCTGTCGACGGCGCTCGGTGGTGGAATGAGCAGCCGCCTGTTCCAGGAGGTGCGCGAGAAGCGCGGCCTGGCCTACTCCGTGTACTCGTACGCGCAGGGCTACTCGGACGACGGCATGTTCGGTGTCTATGTAGGGTGCCTCCCGGCCAAGGTCGACACGGTGCTCGATGTCTGCCTGACGCAGCTGCAGGCGGTCGCGGATCACGGACTCACGGATGAGGAGATCCTGCGCGGCAAGGGGCAGGTCCGTGGCGGCACGGTTCTTGGCCAGGAGGACACGGGTGCGCGGATGACGCGCATCGCCAAGAGTGAGCTCCACGATGACCCGCTGCTGAGCATCGACGGGCTGCTGGCACATGTCGATGCCGTCACACCCGAGGATGTCCGGAGCATCGCGCACGATCTGCTGACCGCGCCGGCCACGCTTGCGGTCATCGGTCCCTTCGACGAGACGACAACGTTCAACACGGTTGGCTGACCCGGTCGGCCGGTAGGCTGTCGTACGTGATCAAGGTAGGCGTTGTGGGCGCCAAGGGACGCATGGGCCAGGCGGCCGTCGAGGCGATCAAGGCGACCGACGACCTTCATCTCGTGGCAGCCGTCGACATGGGCGTGCCGCCTACGGCCCTGGCGCAGGCCGGCGCCGAGGTCATCGTCGACTTCACCACGCCCGACGCGGTGATGCGCACCCTGAAGTCGTGCATCGGCAACGGAATCCACTGCGTCGTCGGAACCACCGGCTTCACCGATGAGCGGCTCGACCAGGTGCGTGACTGGTGTGCCAAGCAGCCCACGGTAGGGGTCCTGATTGCTCCCAACTTCGGGATCGGCGCTGTGCTGATGATGCGATTCGCGGCCATGGCAGCCCCCTACTTCGAGTCCGCCGAGGTCGTCGAGATGCATCACCCGGACAAGGCCGACGCGCCGTCTGGCACTGCGGCGCACACCGCTCGGCTCATCGCCGAGGCGCGGGCCGGCATGCCGCCGGCACCGGACGCCACCGCCCATGAGATCGAGGGTGCGCGCGGCGCGGCGATCGACGGGGTCCGCGTGCACTCCGTCCGTGCCCGCGGGCTGGTAGCCCATCAGGAGGTCATCCTCGGTGGTGTCGGGGAGACGCTGACGATTCGGCATGACTCGCTTGATCGATCCTCCTTCATGCCGGGTGTCCTCCTCGGGGTGCGCGAGGTTGGCCGGCATCCGGGGCTCACGGTCGGGCTCGCTGACTACCTCGACCTCGGCGCGTGAGCGCACGCACGATCGCGTGGGTGCTGGCGGCCGCGGTGGCCGTCTACCTCGTCTTCACGGGCTGGCGTGCGTGGGCGCTGATCGCGTCGGGTGATCCCGTCCCGGTCTTGCTGGGCATCAGTGTGGTCGTGATCCCGCTGATCGGGGCCTGGGTGCTGTGGCGGGAACTGGCTTTCGGGATCCACTCGCAGCGGCTGGGGCGGCAGCTCGGGATCGAGGGCGGACTGCCGGTCGATGATCTGCCGCGCACGCCCGGTGGCCGGATCGAGAAGGACGCTGCGGATGCGAGGTTCGCGGTCTACGAGCAGCAGGTGCAGGCGGATCCGCAGGACTGGCGCGGCTGGTACCGGCTGGCGATCGGCTACGACGATGCGCGCGACCGCAAGCGTGCTCGTGCGGCGATGCGTCAGGCAATCGCCCTGCACAACAACGGTTGACTGGCGGGCCGTGGGGGTCGGATCTGCAGTTGACACCCCCATAACCCGCCGCTCAACGACTGTCGGGGAGCCAGTGCTCCAGGCGCAGGCGCGCCATGTCGAAGGCTTCGGGCCGGAGCCACAGATCCGGTGACGTGGCATAGACATGGGTCGGCAGGCGCCGGCCGTCTCGTGTGTGCACTGCTGCGCGTTCCGCGCGGACGGGCAGGGGTAGTCCCACGAACGGGCAGGGCGACGCGGCTGTCTCGATGCCCCGGACGTCACCCCACGGAAGGACGACGCGCCGCCAGGTGGTGTCGATGCTGATGCCCTCATCGTTGACGTAGGTGCCGACGACCCAGCCCCGCAGGATGAGGACAAGAACGGACGCGGACAGCGCCGACCCGAGCACAGTGGGGAGCGCGAACGACGTGGCCAGGGCCGTGAGGATCAAGGTGCCCGTCGTGACCACGAGGAGTCCGGTTCCCAGGACCAGGGCGACGATGCGAATGGGCCCGCGGCCGGTCACGCGCAGTCGTCGCACCTGCTGGTAAGCGTCGTCGACGGGTGCATCGGGATCCGGCTTTGGCCACAGGAAGCCGAAGATGGGCTTGCGCGGCTCGCTCATGTGCCGATCCCGGTTGCGCGCAAGGCGGCTGCGGTCACGGCGGCGACGACCACCACGACGAGGAACGGGGCCCGCAGGACGAGTGCGATGACGGCAGCGGCCAGGCCGGCCAGCCGCGCATCGATGACAAGGGTCTGGCCGACGGCGAACGTCTGCACCGCAACAAGTGCGGCAAGGAGTGCGACGGGCAGTAGCCCGGCAACCCGGCGAACGCCCTCGTTCTCGAGAACAGAGCGCGGCAGGAAGTAGCCCAGCAGCTTCTCCAGATAGCAGCCGAGCGAACCGGCCAGTACGGCGAACCAGATCATGGGCGCCTGCCCATCAGCATCGCCGCGATCAGCGCGACGAGTCCGGCAGCGAGTACCGGCAGGCCGGGCCGGAGCACGGGAGTGAGTGCGAGGGCGACGGCCGCACCGGCCAATGCGACCGCCCACATCGTGCGATCGACCAGCCGTGGCCACAGCAGGGCGATGAACGCGGCCGGGATCGCGGCATCGAG
The DNA here is from genome assembly GCA_903940375.1 of uncultured bacterium. GTDB lineage: Bacteria > Actinomycetota > Actinomycetes > S36-B12 > S36-B12 > UBA10649. The sequence continues at coordinate 4,703 of CAJAKT010000292.1, forward strand.
TCCGAGGGTCGCCGGGTCGCCGATGGCCGCCGCGCCGAGGGCCCCCAGCAGGGTGCCGAGATTCCACAGCACGTAGACCGACAGTCCGGTGCGCCAGAAGGCGTGCCGGGCCGCGTCCGGTGGATCCGGGTGGGCCAGGGCCATCGCCGTGGACTCGTCGATGGTCAGCTCGGCGGCCGCGAGCCGGCGCAGGCCCGTCACCTGCAGGGTGGGAGCCATGCTGAGGGCGTACATGCCGTTGCGGGCACCGAGCAGCCACGCGGTGAGGATGGCGGCCACGGCTCCGCCGCCGGCACCGAGCACCCCGACGAGGGCGAACTGGGAGCCGCCCGTGAACATCAGCAGGGACAGGGTCTGCGTCTGGAGGGCGGTGAGTCCGCTGGCGACGCTGATCGCCCCGAAGGACAGTCCGTAGGCACCTGTGGCCAGGCCGATGCCCACCGCGCCGGACGTGATCCGGCGGCGATGGGAGGGGTGCAGGTCGGACGAGGACACGGTCGGACGCTATCGGGATGGCCGAACAGCGGGATCGACCGACCCGATGTGGAACAGTTCCTGCGTGGGCTCGCCTGTGATCGCACCGACGCGGGCAGCGCCGTGGGCCACGGCCAGGGCGTCCACGTCGGCCGTGGCGCTGGTCCTGCGGGAGCTGACGTGGCTGGTCCTGTTCGTGCAACTGGCCTGGTTCGTCGCGACCCCTGGCCTGGCTCCGGGACAGATCGAGCCGACGTGGTGTGCCGCGTTGGTGGCGATGGCGGCCGGCACGTGGGTCGTGCTGCTGATCACCCAGTTCCGCGGGGGACCGCAGGTGCAGCGCTGGGCGCGCTATGCCGATGTCGCTGCGGTGGCTGCCGCCGGTGTCGCGGTGGGCCTGTCCGGGGTGCTCGGGGCCGCCGACGTGGGCGAGACCGCTGCCTCACTGGCCATCCTGACTGCCCTGCTCATCGGGGCGATGCTCCCGGCGCCGTTGTCGCTGTCGCTGATTGCCGTCCTTGCCGTGCTGGCGCTGCCGCCGATCCTCCGGCTCACCCCCGGCTATCCAGCAGACGCAGGGCTGGCCGACACCTCGCTGCCCGCCTATGTCCTGGCGGCCGGCCTGGGCATTGCTGGTCTGCGCGGAGCCCTCGTCCGTCTTGCGGAGCGTCGCGACCGCGGGATGCGTGATCGCGAGCGGCAGGACCGAGACCGCTTGCTCATCGAGGGAGTCGAGTCGGCGCTGCGCGGTGAGGAGCGGCTTCTCCACGAGACCGTTCTGAACACCCTGACAGCGATCAGTCGCGGTGGCATCGGATGGTCGGCGCAGGCAACGCGCATCCTCCATGGCCGCTGTCGCGAGGCGGTCGACGTCCTGACGCGGCTCGCCTCCGGCGAGCAGCTGCCTTCCGAATCAGCGGGTCTGGGGGTTGACGTCGACGACATCGTCGCGTCGCTTCGGGCCGAGGGGCTCGCCGTGACGATCGTGGTCGATGTCATGGACGACGTGCCCTCGAGGGTGTCCGTCGCACTGGGTACGGCAGTGCGCGAGGCGCTCAACAACGTGGCGCGGCATGCGCGGGCCGATCAGGTCACCGTGCTCGTCCGCGTGCAACGAGCGGGGCGCCTGGCCGTGCGCGCAGAGGTACGCGACGACGGCATCGGGTTTGACGTCAGCCGAACATCCCGTCGCTACGGACTGGCAGGGGCGATCGCGGATCCGATGACGGAGATCGGCGGAGCGGCGCGGCTCTCGACCAGGCAGGGCGGGGGCACAAGGGTCGTCCTGACGTGGGAGGACGCACGAGTTCGCAGCCCACGCTCGCTTGCGTCAGGAAACGACTTCGCCCTTCCGCCGGTCGCCGCTATCGGTCTCTTCATTGCCGTGACGGCGTCCGTGGCCTGGCTGCAGTTCGATCACCCCGACCTGACGCTCGCGGATGGGGCGCTCATCGTGGCGCTCGGTGTCCTCATCGCGATGGCAGCAACGGAGGCTCCCCTGTCGTGGGGGCTCATTGCCATGGTCTGCCTGCTCGGACCGCTGCTGGCACTGATGCGCGTGAGCGCGGGGCCGGGCGCGGGTTCCGTCTTCGGGGATGGCTGGGATCTGGCGGCTACTGCCGGCCTGTTCGTGATGGCCGCAGCGCTGGGGCCGCGATGGAGCTGGCTCCCGCTCCTGCTCAGCTGGCTCGCCATCGACCTGAACCTCTCGGGACATGTACTGCAACCGGCCACTGCCTCAGTCGTTGCGGGGGCGCTGCTGGGTCGAAGCCTGCGACGCGAGTCGGTCCGGCTCGAGCAGACGCGACGGGCACGGGTTCAGGCCGACACGGAACTGGCGGTCAGGCGTGAAGGCCTCCAGCGCCTGCGGGAGCGCTACGCAGCCCTGGGCGAATCTCGCGCGGTGAGCCTGCTTGAGGGCATTGCTTCTGGTCAGCTGGACCCTGATGACGCCGAGGTGCGGCGGCGGTCGGGGCTGGAGGAGACCTTCATCCGCAACGTGATGCGCAATGACCCGCAGGCCGACGATGTGCGGGCACTGGTCGGTCAGCTGGCCCAGCTGGCCTACCGAAGAAGCCTCCTCCTGCAGACCGATGTCTCGCTGCCTCCGGCGGCCGACGTTGTCCTGACACCCGGTGTTGGTGAATCATTCGGTGAAGCGGTGGGGTGCTCAGTGCCGGATGGATCGGCGAGGCTCGCCGTGCGAACGGAGGGGGCCCAGGTGGTCATGAGCCTTCTCACGCCGATCGTGGAGGGGGAGCGCGACATGATGATGGGACTCGTCGTGCCGGGGCAGGTCACCGATCCCGGTGATCCCGCCGATCCGGTGCTGATGTGGGAGGTCCGCCTTCCGTGGACGGAGAGGTCCTGACCGCGGCAGGGTCGTCGGCCGGCGCGAGCATTGCCGTGCGGCTGGCGATCGTCGACGATCATGAACTGGTACGCGAGGGGCTGCGCGCACTCATCGAGGCACAAGGCGACGGGTCCGTCGAGATCTGCTATTCGGGGGCGATCGTGGCCGAGGCCGCGACGGCACGTCCCACGGTCGCTCTCCTCGATGTCGAGCTGGGGCCCGGCAGTGCCGATGTGGCGACCAACACCGCGGTGTTCGATGCGGCCGAGGTGCCGGTTCTGCTGATCAGTGCTTTCGATGATCCCCTGACGATCCGCGCCGGGATGCGCGCGGGTGCGCTGGGGTTCGTGCCCAAGCGGGTGACCTACGAGCAGTTGATGGAAGCCCTCATGACGGTGGCGAAGGACGAGCTGTACCTGTCGATCGACCTGGCCTCGATGCTGGCATCTGCCTCCGACACCCCTGATCTCAGCCCTCGCGAACTCGATGCCCTGCGCCTGTACGCCTCTGGGCTCAAGCTGTCCGCTGTCGCGCACCGCATGGGTATCTCCCCGCACACGGCGAAGGAATACCTGGACCGGGTGCGCACGAAGTACCGGGAGGTCGGTCGCCCCGTCGCGACGCGGACCGAGCTGTACGCAGCCGCCAGCCGCGACGGCCTGCTGCCGCCGGAGAGGTAGTCCGTCGCTCAGGTGAGGTCGGTGACGAGGCGTGCCTCGCGCACGAGCAGGTCTGATCCGTCGGCATCGGTCCCGACGAGGATGTCGCGCAGGGCCGTGTCCGGACCCCAGCCGGACGAGACCAGGAAGGACCGCCGCGTCTCATCGTCGAGGGCGCACCACGTGGCGGCCGACGTCATGCCCGCGCCACGGGCGTGATCCACGGCAGCGGCCATGAGCCGGGAGCCGTGGCCCTCGCGGTGGTGCTCCGGATCGACTTCCAGCGCCAGCAGTTCGAGGGTCTGCGGATCGGCATCGGGATCCTGGCTCGGCCCGATCGCTGCGTAGCCGAGGATCGCGTCGCCCTCGACCGCCACGAGCAGCCGGTGACCCGTCGTCGGCGGGTTGATGACCGCACCGGCCCATACGAGGGCGAGGTCGGAGGCATCGAGCGAGGCGAGGGCCTCCGGGGGCAGGGTCTGGGCGAAGCGCAGGCGCCAGGAGCGGACGTTCACGTCGGCCACTCCGTCGGCATCTGAGGTGCGGGCGAGGCGGACTCCGGACACGGGCATGGCGCCCATTGTGTCCGAGTGCTGGGTCGGCGTTCGCGGGGCCTGCGCGGATAGGGTGTCGCCGTGACGAATGAGGAGATCACCTTCCGGAGCGACGTGACGGTCGAGCTCGTGCGCGCCAGTGCGTCCGATGCCGATGTCATCTTCGCCGCACGTGTGTCGACAGCGGGGGAGCAGTCCCTCGAGGACGTCGATGCTGATGCCGAGCGATCCACCGGCCTGGTCAACTACCTGATGCGCGACCGCCATGGCAGTCCGTTCGAGCACAACTCGATGACCTTCTTCGTGCGGGCGCCGATCTTCGTATGGCGCGAGCACATGCGTCATCGCATCGCCAGCTACAACGAGGAGTCCGGTCGCTACCGTCAGCTCGAGCCGGTGTTCTACGTGCCCGCACGTGATCGTCCGGTGGTGCAGGTCGGAAAGACCGGTGCCTACGAGTTCCTGCCCGGCAGCGACGAGCAGTACGACCTCATCGAGGCCGACATGCGCGAGTCGTGCTCCGCCGCGTACGCCTCTTACCTGCGCATGCTCGATGCCGGCATCGCGCGCGAGGTCGCTCGGATGGTGCTGCCCGTATCGATCTACTCAAGTGCCTACGTGACCCTGAACTCACGCTCACTCATGAACTTCCTGTCGCTGCGACGCAAGGCGGAGGGGTCCCACTTCCCGTCCTACCCGCAGCGCGAGATCGAGATGGTCGCCGAGCGCTACGAGGAGGAATGGTCCCGGCTGATGCCCATCACGCACGCGGCCTTCGTCAAGAACGGCCGCGTCGCGCCCTGAGGGGCTTGGGTCGCACGAGCGGGGCGATAGCCTTGCACCATGCCCGGTCCCACCACTGACAAGAGCCCCTTCGGCGTGATGCTGACGGCCATGGTCACCCCGTTCCTCTCTGACGGGTCAGTCGACCTCGACGGCACCCGCCGGCTGGCTGCCTACCTCGTTGACGACCTTCGCCATGACGGCCTGGTCATCAACGGGACGACCGGTGAGTCAGCAACCAAGACCGACGAGGAAGACCTCGCCGTCCTCGGAGCGGTCATCGAGGAGGTCGGCGACCGCGCCACCGTCATCGCCGGGGTCGGCACCAACGACACCCGCCACTCCGTGCTGGCGGCCAAGGCGGCGGCGAACGCGGGAGCGCACGGCATCATGGCTGTCACTCCGTACTACAACCGTCCGCCGCAGGAAGGTCTCGTTCGGCACTTCCATGCGATCGCCGACGCGACGGACCTGCCGATGCTGACGTACGACATCCCGAAGCGAACGGGTACCGGGATCGAGCTCGAGACGATGATCCGCATCGGCGAGCACCCGCGCATCGTTGCCAACAAGGATGCAAAGGGCGACCTCGACTTCGCGCAGTGGGGCATGGCGTCGACAGGCCTCGCCTGGTACTCGGGCGACGACATCCTCAACCTGCCGCTGCTGGCACTGGGTGCCGCGGGCATGATCTCGGTTGTCGGCCACCTGGTCGGCGACCGGCTGAAAGATATGGCCGAGGCCCTGTGGGCCGGCCGAAGCCAGGAGGCTGCTGACATCAACGCATCACTGCTCCCCGTGTACACCGGCTGTTTCCGCACGCAGGGAGTGATCCTGACGAAGGCGGCCCTGCAGATGCAGGGTCTGCCCGCAGGACCCGTCCGACTTCCGCTTGTCGATGCGACCGATGCGCAGCGCGACCTGCTGCGCGCCGAACTTGCACTCGGCGGCGTGCGCGGCTTCACCGCATGAGCCACGCCAAGCTGCCTGCGCCGCCGCCCCTCGCAGAGGGTGCTCTCCGCATCTTCGCGCTCGGCGGTCTCGGTGAGATCGGCCGGAACATGACGGTGTTCGAGTTCGGCGGACGCCTGCTGATCGTCGACTGCGGGGTGCTGTTCCCGGAGGACAACCAGCCCGGCATCGATCTGATCCTGCCGGACTTCGGGCCGATCATCGATCGTCTCGATGACATCGAGGCCCTGGTGCTCACGCATGGGCATGAGGACCACATCGGTGCGGTGCCCTACCTGCTGCGTGGTCGCAAGGACATCCCGATCCTGGGTTCGCGACTCACGCTGGCACTCCTGGAGGCGAAACTCAAGGAGCACCGCATCCAGCCGGTGACGCACGATGTCGCAGACCGGCAGGTGGAGCGCCTGGGCCCGTTCGAGGTCGAGTTCCTCGCGGTCAACCACTCCATCCCGGACGCCATGGCCGTGGCCATCCGCACGCCCGCGGGTCTCGTCCTGCACACCGGTGACTTCAAGATGGACCAGGTGCCGCTCGACGGTCGCATCACGGATCTCAACAGCTTCGCCCGCCTTGGCGACGAGGGTGTCGACCTGCTGCTCGTCGATAGTACGAACGCAGAGGTCCCCGGCTTCGTCACCAGCGAGCGCGACATCATCCCGGTGCTCGATGCGGTGTTCCTGCGCGCTGAGGGCCGGATCATCGTGGCGTCGTTCGCCTCGCACGTGCATCGCATCCAGCAGATCATCGACATGGCGGCGCTGCACGGGCGGAAGATCGCCTTCGTCGGGCGATCGATGGTCCGCAACATGGGTATTGCCCGCGATCTGGGCTACCTGCGCATTCCCGGTGGCATGCTCGTCGCGTCCGATGATCTGCCGAGCCTGCCGGACGACGAGACCGTGCTCATCTGCACGGGTTCGCAGGGCGAGCCGATGGCTGTCCTGTCGAGGATCGCGAACCGTGATCATCCGATCAGCGTCGGCCCCAGCGACACGGTCGTCCTGGCATCGTCGCTGATTCCCGGCAACGAGAACTCGGTCTTCCGGGTGATCAACGGCCTGGCGCGTCTGGGTGCGCACATCGTCCACAAGGGCAATGCGCTTGTCCATGTGTCCGGCCATGCCGCGGCGGGTGAGCTGCGCTATGTCTACAACCTGGTCAAGCCGCGCAATGTGCTTCCCGTCCACGGCGAGTGGCGTCACATGCGGGCCAATGCCGAGATCGCGATGAGCGTCGGCATCCCGGAGGACCGGGTCGTTCTTGCCGAGGATGGCACCGTGATGGATCTCGTCGACGGCAAGGTCTCGATCGTGGGTTACGTCCCGGTCGGCTTCGTCTACGTCGATGGGTCGGGCGTCGGTGACGTCACCGAGACATCGCTGAAGGACCGCCGGGTGCTCGGCGAGGAGGGCTTCATCTCGGTGTTCCTCGCCGTCGACATCGTCGACGAGAAGATCGTGGCCGGGCCGGAGATCCACGCGCGTGGCTTCGGAGCCGATGACGAGCTGGTGGCCCCCCTGCGCATCGAGGTGGTCAAGGTCGTCGAGGCGGCGCTGGCCGATGGCATCGACGACATCCACGAGCTCCAGCAGCGGATCCGCCGTGTGGTGGGCAAGTGGGTCAATACGAACCATCGGAGGCGTCCGATGATCATCCCGGTGGTTGTCGAGGCCTAGCGAGGAGTGAGCGCAGCGAGCCCCGGAGCTGGGCCGGATGTCGCGAGGCCTAGCGAGGAGTGAGCGCAGCGAGCCCCGGAGCTG
>CAJAKT010000293.1 GCA_903940375.1 uncultured bacterium
GCCAGCCAGTTCCAGAACATGAGCAAGGTCGTGGCCGCGGCGACCGCCAAGGGCAAGGTCGGCGTCGTGCAGGCCTACTACGACATCACGACCCGCCGGGTCACCTTCTTCTAGCCCGACCCGCTCTCTACGGTGGGCCCAACGCAAGCGACGCTGGTGCGAGACGGAGCGGCATGATGTCTGCGTGACTCCACGCCTCTGGTGCCTGCGCGAGCAGGTAAGGCTCGTCATCACGGGCGCGCCCGCACCTCCTTCGACCTGGTCATCGGTCGTGCGTCGAGTTATTGTCGTCGCCGCCTTCTTCGCGGCTGGAATCTTCACCCATGATCTGGCCACGTGGGCCCTGTGCTGCTTCGGCGCGGTGCAGTTGGGAACCGTTGACGTCGCCCTGCCCTTCCGCCGGCTGGTCGCCATGCTGTCGATCATGATCGTGTGCATCACCACGACCGTGTTCGTCGCCATGTGCCTCGGCGGCACCTGGTGGAGCGTGCTGTTCATCGCCGGCGTTGCCTTCATGTACGGGTACCTGGAACGTGGTGGCGGCGCCCCTGCGGTCGCGAGCCTCGGGGCTCTTGCCCTGGGCGTGATTCTCGCCGGTGAGCCGCGTCTCCCCGGGCCGGCCGCTGCGGCCGCGAGCTTGGTGGCGCTCGGCATGCTCGTTCAGGCATTGGCCTGGCTGGTCGTGTTGCGTCACGAGCGCCGAGCACTCGTGCGACGGGCCCTCGCACTCAAGTTGCGCTCCGTCGCCGCCTTGCTCCGCGATGTGGACAGTTCGCCGGCTGCTCAGGCTGCCTGTCACGCTGAGACCCAGCGCATGGACCAGACAATCGAGCAGGCCGGCCTCCGGCCGATTGAACTCGGGCTCGCGCTCGGCTGTGCCTCGAACGCGCTCACGGCGAGTCGGGCGGCCACCGCCTGGCTGCACCTGCGAGCGCCCGGCGCCGCTGACAGGCTCGCCGTCTCGACCAGGCTCCGGCACGCAGCCCGGCGTCTCAACGGACCTGTGTGGCGCCGCGAGCCGCGCCAGGACTCCCTGCCAATGGTCGACGACTCGTGGGCCATCTCACGCGCACTGCTCTCGGAGCTGGATCGCGTGGACGCAGGCGTCGAAGGTGTCATCACCGGCACGGTTGCCCCCGAGCCGCCGGACCCACTCGGCTTGTCGCGACAGCTCGTCGACCAGGCGCGTCAGGCAGGGGTGCAGGGCATTTCGACACTGACCCGGTTGCGAACGGGATCCGTGCAACACGGCGTGCGCATGGCCATCGGGGTTGGAGTCGCCGAGGCCTTGAGCATCGCGGTGCCGGCAGCTCACTCCTTCTGGCTTCCGCTGACCGTTGTCTTCACTCTTAAGCCGGACTGGTCGTTCACCGTCGTGCGCGGATTCACCCGAACCCTCGGCAATCTGGCTGCCGTCCTCCTCGTACCGACGCTCATGCTGGCTCTCGGCGGAAGTGGCTGGGGGCTCTTGGCAGCCCTTGTGGCGCTCACCACGGTCACCTTCCGCTGGTTCGCCGGCAACTACATCTGGGCCAGCTTCGGACTCGCCGGGACCGTGCTCGTCCTCGACTTCGCCATGGAGCCCAGTGCCGACCTCTTCGCAGCCCGGATCGTGGCCACCATCGTCGGGGCGTTGCTCTCCGTCGCCGTTGCATCCGTGATGTCCGGTCGCGTGAGCGGGCAGGCTGACGAGAAGGTCGGTGCCCTCGCCCAGGCATTCGCGAGTTGGACCACGGATGCCCGCGCCGCCGTCTCCGGGCAGGCTGTTCCGGCGGAACGTCTTGAGGCGGGTCTCATGGCAGCCCGTCGCGCACTCGTCGACTTCGAGCCGGTGGCATCTGCAGTGGTGTTCGAGCTGCGGCCCGCCGTGGATCCCGTTGCCCTGACCATGGCGTACTCGTCGGCCGCACGTCTCGACGATGCCCTCGTGGCCGTCACGGCCAGCGCGATGCTGGGGGTGCACGTCCCAGCAGGCGGCCCATCGAGTGCCGAGCGGCAGTCACTGGAGTTCGAGATGCTGCGCCTGACGGAATTCACCGCGGACTTCGAACGCACCGTTGCGAGGATCCAATCCCGCGCCGACGCTCTTCTCACTCCCTGATCCTGTCGCTTGTGGGCGTACGGTGAACGAGCGACACTGGGGAGAGCCAATCCCGAGTGCACTGGGAGAGGCGTACGGCATGCGGGCCAGTCGAACACCGATCCGGACGTTCGTCGTCGCAATGTCAGGTGCAGCCGTGGTGGCGGCGCTTGCTGCAGGCAGTGCCGCAGCGCGCCCGGTGTCGAAGCGGGCCTCGACCCCCAGAACGCCCGCCATTCAGGCCGCCCTGCCATCTCCGACGACCGGCCTGCAGCCCAATGGCCGTCTCCTGACCCCAGCGGGCGAACAGGTCGACCTCGGCAACCTGCCGATGGGCGGCGCCGTGACCGACGATGGCCGCTACCTGTGGACCGTCTCTGCCGGCATCACCACCGACGACGTGCGGATCATCGACCTGGCCAGCGGCGAGGTGTGCGCCATCCTCGACCTGCCGGGTGCTTCCGGTGGTATCGCGTTGGACTCGACGCGGCACCTCGCCTACGTATCCGGGCTGCCGAACTCGCGCTGGCAACCGGGCAAGAACTCCCTGCCCGGCGCAGCCGGTGATGTCGTGCATGTCTTCACGTGGACACGTGACTGCACGCAGACCCGTGAGGTCCGCGTCATTCCGCTTCCCC
>CAJAKT010000294.1 GCA_903940375.1 uncultured bacterium
ATCGGCGTCCTCGACGGTGTGCCTGTCACGTTGATCGCCGGCACCTACTTCACCAGGAAGGGCGGGGATCCAAGGCGTTGGCCAAATGACGCCGTCATCGAGCGCAGGTCGGCGCTTGCGCGGGCAACACCAGATGCCGTCATTCCCCACCGCACCTGCGTGACGTTCCCGTTGACGCACAGCATCTTCGTGTCAACGGTGCTCGGGATCGCTGACTCGAAGGCGCTCACCTGGAACCCGCAGGTCGGGGCGGCGCTCGAAAGGGCCCTCGACGGCGCGGCGACAGCCCTGACGGGCCCCAACCGGGTCGGTTGCCCGACACCGCCCAAGTCCTGAGGCAACAGGGCAGCTGGCGAGATTCGGACCGTAGGCATGCACGCCCTACGCGGTCGTGCCCCTGCCCCACAGCCAACAGCTCGGCCTCGAGGGTGAGCTCCGGTAACGGCAAGGGCCGCGCTCCTCGGAGCGCGGCCCTTGCGGTCAGTCAGGTGCGAGTCAGACGCCGACCGCTTCGCGGATCAGGTCGACCGTGTGCGAGACGTTGCCGCGCACACTCTTCGCTGCGTCGGTGACGCGCGTCTTCGTCTGCGTCGTCATTCCTGCGACATCCACGTCCGGAAGCTTCACCTTGGGCATGTCCACCTTGGGCATCTCGAACTTGGGCATCTCGAACTTCGGCATGTCCACCTTGGGCATCTCGAACTTCGGCATCTCGAACTTCGGCATCTCCACCTTCGGGAGGCTGAAGCGGCTGCTCGCTGCTTCGGCTGCCTTGGTAGTGGTGGCCTTGGCCGTGTTGGCTGCCTTGGTAGTGGTGGCCTTGGCCGTGGTCGCGGCCTTCGCGGTGGTCTTCTTCGCTGCCGTGGCGGCCTTCGTCGACGTCTTCTTGACGCGCGCGGTCGGGCTGGTCGGCGTGCTCTCGGTGCTCATCGTGTTTCCTCTCGGTCTTTCGTGGGGTCGTTGCTGTCTGAATCGGTGGTCATGGCGGCTGCTTCCGCCTCGGCGCGGTCGGCCTGGGCGCGGTTCTCGGCCTGGAACGCCGCGTAGATCTGCAGGAGGGTGGTGCGTTGACGCTCCGTCAGGGTCGGGTCCGAGGCGATCGCGGTCGTCGCGGTCTCATCGCCCTCACGGTGATCAAGGATCCCGGCCTGCACGTACAGGGTCTCGGCGGAGATGCGCAGGCCCTGGGCGATGCGGCCGAGGATCTCGGCGCTCGGCTTGCGCAGGCCGCGCTCGACCTGGCTGAGATAGGGATTGGAGACATCGGCGGCCTTGGACAGTTGCCGCAGGGACATCTGCGCCTGATCGCGCTGGTCGCGGATGAAGCCCCCGAGACCTCCGACGTCGATGCGTGCCATGTCTCCAGTATGCCCCAGGTGCTTGCAATTGCAAACACGGGCGCTAGCAGGAGTTAGCGTGAGGTCGGTCACCCCAGGGGCGACGAGACCTCGCCCACGATCGCGCCGCCGCCCGAGAGCGGAATCGTCCGGAGGTGGGCCAGCGGATCCGGATCGGCTCCGAGACCGACCAGCACCGTGGCCAGCGCCACCTGCCGGGCTCGGTCAGAACCGTCCTCAGACTTGATGGCGATCGCGGTCCCGTCGCGCAGGGCCGCCACGTAGACCCCCTCCGCGCCGTCCTTCGCCACGAGGCCCGGCACGGCCCGCATGAAGGCCGTGACATCACGGTTCGATCCACCGACGAAGTCGGGAAAAGCCGCCATGGCGGACGTGACCCGCCGGCCCGGCTCATCAGGCTCCCCCTGAACCGCACGTGACAGCGATCGCGCCAGCCCGGTCAGCGTCAGCGACATGACCGGAGCTCCGCACCCGTCGACCCCGACATGGCCTACCGGCTCACCCGCAAGAGCCTCCAACTGCCAGCGAATGGCCTGCTGCAGTGGGTGCGCGGCATCGCGATAGGTCTGGGTGGGCCAGTCGTTGATGACGCAGGTCGCGAGCATCGCCGCGTGCTTTCCCGAGCAGTTCATCGCGATCGGAGCAGCGCGCCGGCCATCAGCGATCCACGCGTCGCGCTCCATGGGATCTAGTGGGTAGTCATCCGGTGTCTGCAGGGCCGACTCATCCAGCCCCGCCGTACCGAGGATCTCCCGCACACCGGCCAGATGCATCCGCTCACCGCTATGCGAGGACGCCGACAGGGCGAGCAGGTGGACCGGCAGGTCGAGTCCATGGCGAACCATGGCCGTCGCCTGCGCAGGCTTGTTCGACGATCGCGGGAAGATCACGTGATCCGGATCGCCCCAACTGCGCGAAACCACGCCCGCTGGATCGACCACAACGACGTGGCCGAAGTGCAACCCCTCGGTGAAACCACTGCGCGTGTATGTCGCAATGACGGCGGGGGCTGCGGTGGTCACCACAGAATGATGGCACGCTGACCCTGTGCGAGCAGTGGTGCAGCGGTCAAGGGGCGCTCAGGTGAGCGTCGACGGTGTGGTTGTCGGCGCATTCGACGGACCCGGTCTGATGGTCCTCGTGGGCGTCACGCACGACGACACTCCGGCCTCGGCCCAGCGACTCGCCGACAAGGTCTACGACCTGCGCATCTTCGGCCCGGAGCACGCACCCGCCGACAGCCCGGCGGCTGGCGCCCGTGAGATCTCGGCCTCAGACCTCGGCCTGCCCGTTCTCGTGGTGAGCCAGTTCACGCTCTACGCCGACACGCGCAAGGGCCGACGGCCGACCTGGGATGCCGCGGCGCCGGGGCCGACTGCCGAGCCGCTCGTGGCTCACGTGGTTGCTCGACTCCGCGAGCGGGGTGCCGAGGTCTCGACCGGGATCTTCGGAGCAGACATGCAGGTGTCCCTCACCAACGACGGGCCCATCACGATCCAGCTCGAGGTCTCGTAGCGCTACGGCAGGACCACGGTCTCCTGCGTCGCCGCGATGTCGCCTGACGCTGCCCGCACGATGGCGGCATCGTCAACGGGTGTCGAGCGCCTCACGATCGCGGTGGCCACCGGGCCGAGTTCGAAGTGCCACGCGGCGGTGCCGACCCAGCCGACCTCCCGCTCGCCCACCACGACGACGTCCCCGTGCGCCGGGAGTTCCTCACCGCTGCCGTCCAGGTGCAGCAGCACAAGTCGGCGGGGCGGATGCCCGAGGTTGTGGACGCGGGCCACGGCCTCCTGCCCGCGGTAACAGCCCTTCGACAGGTGCACGCCCGGACCGATCCAGCCGATCTCGTGCGGCAGCGTGCGATGGTCTGTCTCGAGTCCGAGACGTGGCACGGCGGCCGCCGTGCGAAGTGCCTCGAGCGCCCAGCTGCCCGCACGAGCAGGGGCCGCACTCATGCGCGCAGCCAACTCCGCGCGCGGAACGATGACCTCGCGCCCAGCGAAGTCGGCCGGCCGTTCACCGACGTACTTGGATGCGTCGCCACCTCGATCGGATCCGGCATCGATCCGTCCGCGGCCCGCGAAGTCGGCAGGAACCAGCCACGACACCGCATCCGGGTCGGACTCCCAGACGGGCTCCCAGACCACGGCGTAGTCATCCGAGCGATCAGCGACCTCGACGCGCAGCATGAACTGCATCGACCTGAGGTAGTCAACGAGTGCAGCTGCTGTGCCGGGCTGCACGATCAGCCACGTGGTCTCGCCGTCGTCGACGACATGCAGTTCATGCTCGACATGGCCATGCGGGCTGAGGATCAGGGCAAGCGACGACTCACCGGCCGCCAACCTGTTGAGTCCCTGCGACGTCAGGTCGTGCAGCCACGTCAGTCGATCGACGCCACTGACCGTGACGACACCGCGGTTCGAGAGATCGACGATGGCCTGGCCGCCAGCGAGCAGACGCTGCTCACGGAGTGGATCCCCGTAGTGCCAGGGGATGCCGGAATCGGCGCTGCCATCGGGCGGCCCGACGGGCACGGCGGCCACGGCCGCCGAATCGGTCATAGCGGGTCGTCCGCCTCAGACTCGAAGTCACGGTCCTTGCACGAGGCGCACATTCCGTGCACGGACACATGCGCGATGTCCGTGCGAAATCCGTACCCACCCTCGAGCTGCGCGACGAACTCCGTTGCGACTGTTGCCGGAACGCTCTGCACGGTGCCGCATCGATCACAGACGAGGTGAATGTGGATGTCCTCGTCGACAGCGTGGTACGTCGGCGGCCCATGACCGATGTGCGCATGCGTGACGAGTCCGACTTCCTCGAGAACCTCGAGGGTGCGGTAGATCGTCGAGAGATTCACGCCGCTCGCCGTGAGCTGGACCTCGACGAGGATCTCCTCCGGCGTGCCGTGCCGCAGGCTCTCGACCGCCTCGAGCACGAGCTGGCGCTGCGGTGTGATCCGGAAGCCATGCTCGCGCAGCCGACGCTCCCAGCCTTCGGTCATCGCCTACTCCTCGACGTCGACGGCCACGATCGGCTCATTTGCCGGGGACAGGGTCGCCGCCAGGTGATTGACGAGCGGCTGGTCCATCGCAGCCATGTCGAATGTCCACAGCAGGCGGCCCTCGACCAGGCCGTACAGGCGACTGCCACGGGAGTAGTCCTTGGCGCTCGGTGAGCGGGAGATGACATCGGTGGTGAGGGTCGCGCGCGCGCCCGTGATGCGGGCATCCTCGAGACCGGTGACCTCCATGCTGCCCAGCCACAGTTCGGCATAGCCGGTCGGATGGGCGAGCGTCAGCTCGATCTCATTGTCGGGACGCGGGCGCCAGAAGCCGGCCTCACTGGCCAACGGCCGCACGTGGTTGCCGTCGTCGTCGAGCAGCCAGCTGCGCGACAGGTAGGACAGGAACGGACGGCCGTCGGTGCTGAACACGACCTCCTGGCCGAACCGGAAGTTCTCGATCGTCGGGTACTGGCCCGTGCCGACCCCGACCCAGCGGCCAATGAGCCAGGACAGGGGACGCAACTCAACCGGAACCTCGATTCCGGAGCCGTCCTGAGCCAGCACCTAGCCCTGTCCCTTGAACAGCTTGTAGACGACGAAGAACGCGAACCAGCCCGCAGCGGCCATAGCCACGATCAGCAGTCCTGTGTAGAAGACCTCAACCATGCTCGAAGCCTAGCGGTGCAGCAGCCGCCGGCCGAGCAGGTACATCTCGCAGCCCAGGCAGAAGCCGAACGCGGCATTCAGGAAGGCCGCAGCGAGGGCGAATGCAATGGCCACGGTGGCCACGACGGTGGCGCCGAGGAGGGCACCCGCAAGCGCCACGACGAGGAAGACCAGACCGACCGCCTGCGCGAACCGGGGCGGGGCCGCATCCTCGAGTTCCGCCGGCGGGGCCAGTCGCGGCTTGACGACGGAGCGGAAGAAGATGCCGTACGGCTGCGCCTGCAGGCCGACGAGCGCGCCGAGCGCGAACACCAGGGTCTGCCAGGCGATCAGGACCGTCCCGAACGTGGTGCCGACGAAGACCAGTGCGAGGGCCAGCACGATCGTGGTGACGGCCGCGCCGAACCTCGGTCCGCGCGGGTCCACCTGGGTGCGCGGCGAGCAGTCGAGCACGGCGGCCGGTAGCGCTTCGGACTTCGTCACATCGGAACTCATGGTGCCTCCCTGCGTCGGTGTCCGGAACCTAGCCGCCCCCGTGCCGTGCGCCCGCGACCCCGTTCCGTAGCAACGATCCGCTGGTTGCTGCGAATCATTCGCAGCAACGGGCTAGATGGCGAAGTCCTCCGGGCCGCCGGGGATGATCTCTCCAAGGGCGGCGATGACATCCGCCTTTCTCGGCAGACCGCTCGCATGCTTGCGCTGGATCCCCTGCCCATCGAGGAAGAGCACCGTCGGTGTGCGACGGATATCGAGTTCGCGAACCAGGTCGAGATGATCTTCGGCATCGATCTCGACATGCGAGACGCCGGGCACCATCGTCGTCACTTCCTCCAGGATGCGACGTGTCGCCCGGCAGGGCTGGCAGAAGGCACTGGAGAACTGGACCATCGTGGCCCGCTCGCCGAGTCTGCCGTCAAGAACGGACGTGAGTGCGCTGACCGGCGCAGCAACCGTGTCGGACTCGATGTCCGCCAGCGGGTCGTCGTCCGTCGCCGGAGTGATGCCGGCCAGTGTGCTTGGCGCGGCCGACTCCTTGATCCGGCCCGACGACCACCGATTCCAGAAGCCGAAGGCCGTGGCGGCGAGCAGCACTCCGATGACGATCCAGACTCCGGTCACGTCGCGCTCAACCCCCCTGCACCGGCAGGCATTCCCGCGCCCACGCGCCAATCCGATCGAGGGCACTCTCCGAGATGCTGGACTCGGCATGCCGGAAGCCCGCCTCGACCCACAGGTCGGTGCGCACCCCGGAACGCCGCGCCGACTCATGAATGGCCCGCGGGTGCTCCAGCGGGAAGTAGTGGTCGATGTCGCCATGGACGACGAGGAGGGGGACCTCGCCCAGCAGCGCTGCCGCCTCATGCGGCGGGACGGGCAGCGGCTCGGTCCACATGCGTGAGCTCACCCGCGTCCCCCGGGCACGCATCACGAGCCGGCCGGGACGCGTCTCGACCAGCCAGTGCGCCAGGCGCATGACGCGGGTGCCGCGGTAGTACCAGAAGGCGGGCGCGCTGACGCTGACAACGGCATCCACGCGACCCGGTCCATCGGCCATCAGCGCCGCCTCGCGCAGCACGACGGCACCACCCAGCGAGAAGCCCACCGTCACGACAGCTCCGTACCCGAGCGCTCGCGCCCAGGAGACGGCCACCTCGACATCGTGGATCTCGTCGTCGCCGACCGTCGTCGCCCCGCCCGACTGTCCGTGACCCCTCATGTCGATCGCCATCACGCCACCGAAGGCCGCCAGCCGGCCGATGACCCTTTCGACGCGCTCCTGACGCCAGTTGCCCGTGAAGCCGTGGACAACCACAAGACACAGATCGGTGCGGCCACGCGAGTCCGGGACGTGGACGGCGCTGATATCGACCCCATCGGTCGTCGTCAGGGTCTGCATCTGCCGCTGCTCCACCGGCCCATCCTCCCGTAGGGCGAAGCCAGCAGGGCCCGTGGCGTAGCCTTTCCCCGTCGGCCCGCGCCGACGAGAGCCCTGCCCGAGGAGGTGCATCACGTGCGGCTGATCCTGCTGACCCGCGCCATGGAGCCCTCCGCCGAGGTGCTGCCGGCACTCGGACTGCTCGCCCACCACGTTCGCACGATGCCGGCCGAACCCACCGCCCTGCTCAATGCCCCGACCTGCGATGTGCTCCTCGTCGACGGCCGACGCGACCTTCCCGCCGTGCGCGGCCTCACCCGCCTCCTGCGCCAGACCGGCATCGACGTTCCCCTGGTCCTCGTGGCCACCGAAGGCGGCCTTGCGGCCATCCAGTGGGACTGGGGCATGGACGATGTCATCGTCGACACCAGTTCGCCCGCAGAGGTCGAGGCCCGGCTCCGGCTGGCCGTCTCGAGACTGCAGGACACCGTCGGCGCGGCTCCCGAGCTGCCCGAGGAGATCCGCAGCGGCGAACTGCATATCGACGAGGGCACGTACACCGCCAAGCTCCGCGGACGCGCACTCGATCTGACGTTCAAGGAGTTCGAACTGCTGAAGTTCCTTGCCCAGCATCCGGGCCGGGTCTTCACGCGGGCCGTTCTCCTGCAGGAGGTCTGGGGCTACGACTACTTCGGTGGCACGCGCACGGTCGACGTCCACGTCCGCCGGCTGCGGGCCAAGCTCGGGATCGAGCATGAGGCGCTGATCGGAACTGTCCGCAACGTCGGCTACCGATTCGTTCCCGCGGGCACCGATGCCGCAACGCGTGCGGCCATGTCGGACGCGGAGGACACCGCCTCCGTCCTGCCCTGATCGGCAGCAGGTGACCGGCCGCTTCCGGATCGATGCCAGCCCGCGCCTGGATCCCGACACCATCGCGCCGCTCGTTGACCTTGTCGACACCGTCACCGACCACGACGGACTCCGGCCGCTGTCCGAGCACGTCTGGCTGCACCTGAAGCAGGGCGGCGACGAGCGCGGCCAGCATCTCGTGGCGCGAGACGACGCCGGCGTCATCGTCGGCTACGCGCACCTGGACATCACCGACCCGGTCGATGGACCCAGCGCCGAGCTGGCCGTCAGTCCCGAAGCGCGGCGCCATGGTCTGGGCCGGCAGTTGATCGAGGTGCTCCTCCAGCATTCGCCCGACGGTCGGATGCGGTTGTGGGCGCACGGCGAGCAGGCCGGTGCGGCCGAACTCGCCGCGAGCATGGGCTTCACGCGCGCCCGGGTGCTGTGGCAGATGCGCCGGTCGCTCTACGCACCCCTCCCGCGTCCCCTCGTCCCCGTCGGCGTCGACATCCGACCGTTCCGCGTCGGAGCCGACGAGCAGGCGTGGCTCAGCCTGAACGCGCGCGCCTTCGCCAGCCTCCCCGACCAGGGGCGCTGGGTCATCGACGACCTCGCCCTGCGGATCCGCGAGCCATGGTTCTCCCCCGACGGCTTCCTGATGGCCTGGCGCGACGACCGGCTGGTCGGCTTCCACTGGACGAAGGTGCACGGTGGCGGCGTCTCGCATGACGGCCACCCGCACCAGCCCATCGGCGAGGTCTACGTGGTCGGGGTGGAGCCGGCCGAGCGGGGCAGCGGCCTGGGCCGGGCCCTGACCCTGGCCGGGCTCCAGCACCTGCGGGCCCTGGACCTCAGCCAGGCTATGCTCTACGTCGACACCACCAACACGGCCGCGATCTCCCTCTATGAGGGGCTTGGGTTCGCCCGCTGGGACACCGACGTGCTCTTCCGTCGGTAAGCGCTTTCACGGCCCAGCAGCATCGTTCACCTTGCTGTGGGACGATCC
>CAJAKT010000295.1 GCA_903940375.1 uncultured bacterium
GACGATGCCGAAGCCGGTGAACATCCCGTTGGTGACCAGTTGGAAGAACACGATGATCGCGTAGGACGCCCAGAACACGCGTCGGCGAACGAGGTGCGTCCGGAAGGCCCACATGTCCAAGGCCACGGCCAGCAGGACCGCGACCACTCCGAGCTGCGTGTAGGTCATCGCTGACCAGCGTCTGTCTCGTCGGCCGATTCGTCGCCGACGGACCAGTGCGGGTTGACGCTGCGAACGGCCTCGAGGGTGAGGATCGCCGCGAGCGGGATGGCCAGGAAGAACAGGATCTCGTCCAGGGGCACCGAACCAGGCAGGTAGACGCCGAGGATCCGCTCGAGGTCGAAGTGCCAGTGCCCCTGGGCGACGGCGTAGGCATCCCAGGCGAAGAACACGAAGACGACCGGAACCACCGAGAGCAGCAGGCGGCGCCATCTGCGCAGCACCCGGGTGCGCAGGGCGATCTCCAGCCACAGGCAGCCCACGAGCACGAATGCGAGAATCGCGACATAGGACAGCCGGGCCATAGGCCCATCCTGTCGTGCGGAGCGATACGGAGTCGGGAGGCAGGCCATGCCCAGCCGGATCGGGCTGCTTGGCGGCGAGTGCACGGGCAAGAGCACTCTCGCCGTGGCCCTGGGCCGCGCACTGCCCGCATGCGTCGTGCCCGAGGTCCTGCGAGAGACCGTCGACCGCCTCGGGCGACCGCCGATCCACGGCGAGCAGGCGGGGATCATGGCAGAGCAGGCCGCCCGCGAGCAGGCCATGGCACTCGCGTGCGAGCACCCCTGGCTGGTAGCCGATCCGGCTCCCCTGATGACCGCCGTCTACAGCCTGCAGTACTTCGCAGACGACTCACTCGTGCCGGCAGCCGTCGAGCAGGCCCGGGACTATGACCTGATCGTCTGGTGCGACGTCGACCTCCCGTGGGCACCGGACGGCACACAGCGCGACGGCGTCGGAGCCCGTGACCGCACCCACGAGATCGTTGCGGCCCTGGTCCGTGCCGAACTCGAGCCGTATGGCAGCACCGTGATCAAGGTCACGGGCGGCCTCGCCGACCGCGTCGCGGCGGTACTGGCCGCCCTGGCGTGACGGGCGTGACGGGCGTGACGGGCGGGCCGGGGAGGGCGTGGCAACCCTGAGGGCCCCGCGCGCCAACCTAGACTCGCCAGCGTGGAGACGTCTGGTCAGGACGGCCTCGTCGGGACCACCGTCGACGGCCGTTACCGAGTGCTCTCCCTGCTTGCCCGAGGTGGCATGGCCACCGTCTACGAGGCCCTCGACCTGCGACTGGATCGGGTCGTCGCCCTCAAGATCATGCATCCCCACCTCGCCCACGACCAGGCGTTCGTATCACGGTTCCAGCGCGAGGCGCGGGCTGCTGCGCGGCTGACCCACGGTCACGTCGTGGCGGTCTATGACCAGGGTGACGACAACGGGATCATCTACCTGGCCATGGAGTACGTACCGGGCCGAACCCTGCGCGATGTCCTGCGCCAGTACGGCCCGCTCACCCCGGAGCAGGCACTCGTCTTCCTCGACCCTGTGCTCGAGGCCCTCGTCGCCGCGCATGCCGCCGGCTTCGTGCATCGCGATATCAAGCCCGAGAACGTGCTCATCTCCGACGACGGCCGCGTCAAGGTCGCCGACTTCGGCCTGGCACGAGCGGTCGAGGCCGACGGCCACAGCGTGACGCAGGGCATGATCATCGGAACCGTCGCGTACCTGTCGCCCGAGCAGGTCGAGCGCGGCGAGGCCGATGGGCGATCGGATGTCTACGCCGCGGGCATCCTGCTCTTCGAGATGATCACCGGGCAGGTGCCGCACGCCGGGGAGAGTCCACTCAGCGTCGCCTACCAGCACGTGAACAGCGATGTGCCGCCACCGTCGTCGATCGTCCGGGCCATCACCCCCGAGGTCGATGCCCTCGTCGTCACCGCCACCCGACGCGACCCTTCGTTGCGATACCAGTCAGCCGTCGACTTCCTCTCCGACACCCGTCGGATCCGGGCGTCGCTGCCACCGCCGCGGCCGTTCATCGACTCCCACGACACCCTCGTCGTCGACGTCGCGATGGCGTCGCAGCTCGCCGCCGGACGCCCGGGTGCCCCGTCGCCCACCACCTCGGCTCCTGCGCGGACGGCACGGACGGTGCAGACAGCCACTCCCGCCGACGAGCCCGTGCGATACCGGCGCAGCCGAGCACCCCTGTTCATCGTGCTCCTCGTCATCGCGGTGCTCGCGACGGCCTTCGGCGGCTGGTACCTCGCGGCCGGTCCGGGCAAGACCGTGGCCGCCCCGGATGTCGTCAACACCACCATTGACGAAGCACAGGCGGCCATGCAAGCCGTCGGGCTGAACCTCGAGGTCGGCGAGGAGCAGTACAGCGAGGACGCTCCGGCCCAGACGGTGATCAGCACGGACCCGGCGGCCGGCGAAGGGGTCCGCATCGACGGCACCGTGACAGCAGTCGTCTCGAAAGGCCCGGAGCGCTACGAGATCCCGGCGCTGAAGGGGCTGACCCAGGCCGCCGCCACCGACGCCGTCGCAGCCCTGAGCCTGGCCATCGGCGCTGTGCGCGAGGCCTACGACGACAAGGCGGAGGTCGGCACCGTCGTGTCGTCCGATCCGAAGGCGGGAGTCTCCGTCAAGCCGGGCACAGCTGTCGATCTGGTCATCTCCAAGGGTCCCGAGCCGGTGCCGATGCCCGATGTCGAGGGCCGCAAGGCGGCCGCCGCCAAGGACGCGCTGGCCGCGGCGGGGCTGAAGGCCGATGTCACGCAGAAGTTCTCCGAGTCGGTCGCCGATGGTGTCGTCATCAGCGCCAAGCCGAAGGCAGGCACCATCATCGACTCCGGCAGCCGCGTTGCCCTGGTCGTCTCCAAGGGTCCGCCGCCCGTGGTCGTCCCGAATCTGGTTGATATGCCACGCGACAAGGCCGTGTCGACGCTGCAGGGTCTCGGACTCCGGGCGAATGTGGTCGAGGGTGACTTCAGCCCCCTCAACCGGGTGATCAGCCAGGACCCGCCCGCAGGGAGCAAGATCCCCAAGGGCAGTTCGGTCACCATCCGCATCATCTGACCCCCACGTGGATTGGCGCATCGGGGGCGGCAGACTTCGGTCATGACGACCGCTGACCTGTCCTCCCGCGCCCGGATCGCCCTCACCGCCTGCGGGGTGACGATTCCCGAGCTCGCTGGCGCGCCGGCTACGGTCACGGCCCGTTCGCCGATCACCGGTGCTGACCTGTTCCCCGTGCCGGCATGCGACGCAGCCGGGATGGCTGCCGCCATCGACCAGGCCCAGGCCGCCTTCCTCGAGTGGCGCACCGTGCCCGCCCCCGTGCGCGGCTTCCTCATCAAGGCCTACGGCCGCCTGCTCGAGCAGCACAAGGAGGATCTTGCCGACCTCGTGGCGATCGAAGTCGGCAAGATCCGGTCCGAGGCACTGGGCGAGGTGCAGGAGATGATCGATATCTGCGACTTCGCGGTGGGCCTGTCCCGCCAGCTGGAGGGACGCACGATGCCATCCGAGCGTCCCGGCCACCGGCTCATGGAGACCTGGCACCCACGCGGCGTCGTCGGCGTGATCTCCGCCTTCAACTTCCCCGTCGCCGTCTGGGCCTGGAACACCGCACTCGCACTCGTCTGCGGGAACTCCGTCGTCTGGAAGCCGTCTGAGCTGACGCCACTGACCGCGATGGCCTGCTCAGCACTGATGGATCAGGCCATCGCCGCACAGGGCGCCCCCGAGGGCATCCATGTACTGGCCGTCGCCGAGCGATCTGCCGGTCCGGCCCTCGTCAGCAACCCGCTCGTCGCCGTCGTGAGTGCCACCGGTTCCGAGCGGATGGGGGCTGAGGTCGGCCCGCAGGTGGCTGCACGATTCGGTCACGCCATCCTCGAGCTCGGCGGCAACAACGCGGCCATCGTCGCTCCGTCAGCCGACATCGACCTGGCCGTGCGCGGCATCGTCTTCGCGGCCGCCGGCACCGCCGGCCAGCGCTGCACGAGCCTGCGCCGGGTCATCGCGCACACCTCGGTCGTCGATGACCTCGTCGATCGCATCGCCGCGGTCTACGCGCGGCTGACCGTCGGCACTCCCGAGGATGCGGGGACCCTCGTCGGCCCGCTCATCAGCGGTGCCTCCTTCGATCGCATGCAGGCGGCCATTGCCGAAGCGATCTCTGCGGGCGGCACCCTCGTCGTCGGCGGCGAACGTGTTGCCGTGCCCGGTTGCGAGGACGCCTACTACGTGCGGCCCGCCCTCGTGCGCATGCCAGCGCAGGCCGACGTCGTTCGTCGGGAGACCTTCGCGCCACTGCTGTATGTCCTGACGTACGAGACCCTCGACGAGGCGATCGCCCTGCAGAACGGCGTGCCGCAGGGCCTGTCGTCGAGCATCTTCACACTCGACCAGCGCGAGGCGGAGCTGTTCATGTCGGCGGCCGGTTCGGACTGCGGCATCGTCAACGTGAACATCGGCACCTCCGGCGCCGAGATCGGCGGCGCATTCGGCGGCGAGAAGACGACGGGCGGCGGCCGCGAGTCCGGTTCCGATGCCTGGCGCGGCTACATGCGGCGTGCCACGAACACGATCAACTACTCGCGTGAGCTGCCGCTCGCCCAGGGCGTGAACTTCGGCTGATGTCACCACGCACGCGCACGGCGCTCGTGGCGGTGCTGGTGCTTGCCCTCGTCGCAGGTGCGGTCATCGGCATCCGATGGCTGACGCGTGCGGACACCATCGACGGCACTGCGCCGCCTGGCGATGCAGCCGTCATCCTCATCCCCGGCTACGGGGGTGGATCGGATGCCCTTGCCGGTCTAGCCGGGGATCTGCGATCGTCAGGTCGCACCGTGGTCATCGCCGACCTGGGCGACGAGCACGGCGACATCCGCGGCTACGGCGCTGACGTCTCTGGGCTTGCGGCCCAACTCGTCGCCGACGGTGCATCCGGGGTTGATCTCGTCGGCTATTCCGAAGGCGGCCTGATCGCGAGGGCGGCACTGGCCGTGGACGCGCATCTCGTGCGACGCATCGCCACCATTGCATCGCCGCACGCCGGGACAGCGCTCGCTGGTCTCGGCGCCATGCTGGCGGACTCGGCAGCCTGCCCGACGGCCTGTCAGCAGATGGCCCCGGACTCTGACTTCCTAGGATCGCTGCCGGCACCGGGCGATGCCAGCCGATGGCTGTCGGTCTACTCCGCGAATGACGATGTCGTCCGACCCGCGGACTCGAGCTACCTCGACGGAGCAACAAATGTCGAGGTGACGGCGTGCGGAACCGGGCCTCTTGATCACGGGGCGATCATCCGATCCACCACGGTCTGGTCAGTCGTCACGACCTTCCTCGAGAGCGGCAGCGTCGCCGCAGGCTGCACCCCGTAGGGTCCGGCACGTGAACCTTCCGGAGCAGGCAAGCGTCGTCATCGTCGGCGGCGGCGTCATGGGCACCAGCGTCGCCTTCCACCTTGCGGAGGCAGGGGTGCGCGACGTGCTGCTGCTCGAGCAGGCGCAGCTTGGCAGCGGCTCGACCTGCAAGGCGGCCGGCGGTGTCCGCGCCCAGTTCTCCGATCCGGTCAACATCGCCCTCGGGTGGCGTGGCCTAGCGGCTTTCGAGGATTTCCCCACCCGACCCGGCCAGGAGATCGACCTCCACCAGCCCGGCTACCTGTTCCTGCTGACGACTCCCGGCGAACTCGACGTCTACACCGAGTCCGTTGCCCTGCAGAACGCGATGGGGGTGCCCAGCGTCATGCTCACCCCCGAGCAGGCAGCGGCACTCTCCCCCGCTGTCGTGACCGACGATGTCCTCGGCGCGGCCTTCCACGCGCGTGACGGCTACTGCAGCCCGGAGTCCGTTGTCCTCGGCTACGCAACCGGGGCGCGACGGCACGGCGCTGCCATCCGCACCGGCGTCACCGTTACTGGCATCGAGCGCAGCGGCGACGACATCGTC
>CAJAKT010000296.1 GCA_903940375.1 uncultured bacterium
CCCCGCTGCGGATGTGTCCGACATGCGGAGGAGCCTGCACCGTGGCCCCGCACAGGTAGATACCCGCCTTGCCGGCTTCGATGGGGACGAAGTCGCGAACAGAGCGCGTCAGGGTGTCGTAGAAACGGAGAGCCACGGGGGGAACGATACCGACCCCCAGAGGGGCCGCCCGCCAACGATCAGGCTGGGCGGGACAGCGGCAGGATCGCTGCGACCGCGATGGCAGCGATGCCCTCGCCTCGCCCAGTGAGGCCCAGACCGTCGGTGGTGGTGCCGGAGACACGCACCGGAGCGCCCATCGCAGCGCTCAGCAGGTCCTGCGCCTCCTGCCGGCGAGTGCCGACCCGAGGGCGGTTGCCGATGACCTGAACGCTCGCATTGCCGATGGCGAAGCCAGCCTCGCGGACGAGCTGAGCTGCGTGACTCAGCAGTGAGACCCCGGATGCCTGCGCCCAGGCCGGGTCGGCGGTGCCGAACACCGACCCCAGGTCGCCGAGCCCGGCGGCCGAGAGCAGTGCATCGCACAGCGCATGCGCCGCAACGTCGGCATCCGAATGGCCCGCGAGACCGACCTCACCGGGCCAGTGCAGCCCAGCCAGCCACAGCGCGCGGCCCTCTTCGAAGGCATGTACATCGGTGCCGATCCCGACCAGCGGGATCACCGGGTCAGACGGCACCGGCAGCCCTCCGGCGCGCAAGGATCGCTTCAGCCATCACGACATCGAAGGGGCGGGTCACCTTGAAGGCCTCCTCGTGCCCGGGGATGACGTGCACCGGCAGGCCCATCCGCTCGATGAGGCCGGCATCGTCCGTGGCCGGCGCCTCGTCGAGGTCGGCACCTGCGTGAGCCCGCTGCAGCAGGCTCCGCGTGAACCCCTGGGGAGTCTGGACGGCGCGCAGGCTGCTGCGGTCAACCGTGGCCACCACGGCATCCGAGGCATCGACCTGCTTGATCGTGTCGACGACGGCCAGGCCGGGAACGACAGCCTGATGACCGGCCCGGACGGCCGCCACCACAGCGGTGACGAGCTCCTCCGGCACGAGCGGGCGGGCCGCATCGTGCACAAGGACGACGTCGACATCATCCGGCAGGGTCAGCAGCGCCCGGGCGACGGAATCCTGCCGCGTATCGCCACCCGTGACGACCACGACCTCGGCCGGGAAGGACTGCTCGGACAGCATGGACGCGACGCTCTCCGCGGTGTCCTCCGGAGCGGCCACAACAACCAGATCGACGGTTCGGCTGGCAGCAAGGGCACGCACCGCATGAACGAGCATCGGCACGCCGCCAAGCGGGCGCAGCGCCTTGGGAGCCCCCGGGCCAAGCCGTTCGCCGCGACCGGCAGCCGGAACAAGCGCAGCCGTGCGACCGGTTGACTCGGCAGCTGCCACGGTGAGGAAGCGGGACTAGGAGGCGAGAACTTCGTCGAGGATGGCCTCAGCCTTGACCTCGTTGGTCTTCTCTGCCAGGGCCAGCTCGCTCACGAGGATCTGCCGGGCCTTCGCCAGCATGCGCTTCTCGCCGGCGGACAGCCCGCGCTCGCGCTCGCGGCGCCACAGGTCGCGGACGACCTCGGCAACCTTGATGACATCGCCGGAGGCGAGCTTCTCGAGGTTGGCCTTGTAACGACGGGACCAGTTGGTGGGTTCCTCGGTGTACGGCTGGCGCAGGACGTTGAAGACGCGGTCGAGGCCCTCGGCGTTCACGACGTCGCGAACACCGACCAGATCGACGTTGTCGGCAGGGACCCGGACCGTCAGGTCACCTTGCGCGACCCGCAGCACGAGGTACTCGCGCTCCACTCCCTTGATGGTCCGAAACTCGACTGCTTCGATGAGTGCGGCCCCGTGGTGCGGGTAGACGACAGTGTCGCCGACGTTGAACGCCATTGAGTGGAACCCCTTTCCGAGGGCCTCAAGGTTATCACGGCGTTTGGGCCCAGATTCCGGCCCGGCCGCCCTCCACCGGCCGCCTTCGCTAGTCTTGCCGCCGTGAAGCGCTCCCACATTGCCGCTGCGGCCGCCCTCGTCCTGCTCGTCCTGCCCACCACCACCGGATGCTTCAGCGGGCTGGGGGCCACCACGACTACCCAGGCCACCATGAACTCGGGTAACGGGGTCGCCGCGACGCAGGGGGCCATCCACATCGAGGGCGCGACGCTCGTGCAGGGGCCCGAAGGCTCCTCGACCGCGACCCTGCTGGTTCGGATCGTGAATGCCGGCGTGGACCCCGACCGCCTGACGTACGCCACCATCGGGGGCGTGCCCGCCTACATCACGGAGGGCGCCGGCGATCTCGGGCCGGGGGCTTCTGTCTCGTTCGGCTGGGAGTCCGAGACCTGGATCAACTCCTACGAACTGACTGCTCCCGCCGCCACCTACGTGCCGGTCCAGCTCGGGTTCGAGAAGGCCGGTCTCGTGACGATGTCCGTCCTCGTGGTTCCCCCGGTCGGCTACTACGAGGGGATCGCGCCTACCCCCGCCACCAACCCGATCGGTGCCGTGCCGGCTCCCAGCGCAACCCCCGCGGCCTGACCCTTCAGCGCCCTTAGGCGGTCAGTCCCGCCGCCGGATCAGCTGTCGAATTTGTAGCCGAGCCCGCGAACCGTCAGCAGGTGCACCGGCTCGGCCGGGTCCTCCTCGACCTTGGCACGCAGGCGCTTCACATGGACGTCGAGCGTCTTCGTGTCACCCACGTAGTCCGCACCCCAGACCCGGTCGATGAGCTGGGCCCGGGTCAGGACCCGGCCGGCATTTCGCACCAGCAGCTCGAGCAGGTCAAACTCCTTCAGCGGCATCGCCACGACCTCGCCGCGGACCGTGACCACATGGCGGTCGACATCCATCCGGACCGGACCGGCCTCGATCGTCGCTGAGATCAGCTCGTCGGGCTCGCCATGGCGACGCAGCACCGAACGCATCCGGGCGAGCAGCTCACGCGACGAGAACGGCTTGGTGACGTAGTCATCAGCGCCGATCTCCAGGCCGACGACCTTGTCTATCTCGCCGTCCTTGGCGGTCAGCATGATGATCGGGACCTGCGACTTCGCCCGGATCTGACGGCACACCTCGAGACCCGAGAGCCCGGGCAGCATGAGGTCGAGCAGGATCAGATCGGCACCGCTGCGGTCGAACAGCTCGACGGCGACGAGACCATCAGCCGCGACC
>CAJAKT010000297.1 GCA_903940375.1 uncultured bacterium
CCTGGCTCCGTCAGGGATCCGTGCGCGAGGAAGGCGGCCCGCCAGGCCGACTCGCAGTCGCACAGGCCACCGGACACGATCGCGGGCGGCAGTCCACGGACCGGTCGGCCGCTGCCGTCGACGATCCCCGTCTGACGGGCGAGTGCCTCTCCCCCGTCGACCACGCGCACGAGGTATCGCGTGCCCTTGCGGAGGCCCCCGGACTGCACCATCGCCACGTCGCTCTCGTGGCCATACACATCGAAGATGTCCTTGCGCAGCCGACGTGCCGTGGCCCCTGTGTCGACATCCGCCTCGATCACGATGTGGCCAGCCACGATGTGCAGTCCGCCTGCGAACCGCAGGAGCGTCGCGACCTCAGCCTTGCGGCAGCAGGTCTTGGTTACCTCGACGCGGCTCAGCTCGTCCTTCACCGCCGCCGTCATTGCCATTGCGCGCCTGCTCCACTCGTCCCCGGTCACCCCCGATCGGGTGTCTCAGGCAAGCACCGTATCGAATGCCACCGCGAGCCGCTGCGGGTCATGCATTCCGGCACTCTCCGGGCCCGTCCGAGCCACATCCATCAGGAAGATCTCAGCACCCATGTCGGCGCAGGATCGCTCAAGTGCCGCAAGGTCCTCGACATGCTGACGATCGGCGATGACGGTGTCGATTCGCATGTCGGGCAGGAAGTTGTAGAGCACGTCGATATACGTGTGCGCGGCGAAGCCGGTGGTCTCCCCCATCTGCGGGTTGAGGTTGAGCACCACGATCCGTCGGGCCGGACTCTCCGTGATCGCGCGGGCCAGCTCCGGAATGACCAGATGCGGGATGACCGAGGTGTACCAGGATCCCGGTCCCAGCACGATGGCGTCTGCCTCGCGCACGGCGACGATGGCTTCCCGGCAGGCTGGCGGCTCAGCAGGATCCAGCGACAGATGCAGCACGGTGCCTGGCGTCGTGGCCACCTCGACCTGCCCCCGGACGACCGAGACCGCATTGGGCTCGGCCGGATCATGACCCAGGACCTCGGCAACGATGGTCAGGGGGACGTCACTGCACGGCAGCACCCGACCATTGGCTTCCAGCAGCGCGGCGACCCAGTCGAGGCCGGCAACGGCATCCCCCGTCTGCTCCCACAGTGCGGTGATGAGGAGGTTGCCAAGCGAGTGCCCGGCCAGTTCCCCACTGCCGCCGAAACGATGCTGGATGACCTGCTCCCAGGTGCGCCCCCAGGAGTCGTCCCCGCAGAGAGCCGCCAATGCCATCCGGAGGTCGCCGGGTGGCAGCACACCGAAGTCCGTCCGCAACCGGCCGCTGGACCCGCCGTCGTCTGCGACGCCTACCACCGCGGTGACGGAATCGGTCACTCTGCGCAGCGCCTGCAGTGAGGCCGCGAGACCGTGACCGCCCCCCAGGGCAACAACCCGCCGTTGCGAGGACGAGCCCAGGCCGGACGCAGGGAACGACTGGCGCGTCACTCGCGACCCAGGTCGCGATGCAGGCAGGTTGCCTCGATCCCGGCTTCGGCAAGCCGGGCCGTCAGCGCCTCGGCTATTGCCACGCTGCGGTGCTTTCCGCCCGTGCAGCCCACGGCCACGGTGACGTAGCGCTTGCCCTCACGCAGGTACCCGTCCGAGACGATGCGGATAAGACGCTCGTAGGTGTCGACGAAGTTGATGGCACCGGGACGACTCAGCACATCAGCAGCCACGGCAGCATCGCGTCCCGTCAGCGGTCGGAGCGCCTCGTCCCAGTACGGGTTCGGCAGGAATCTCGCGTCAGCGACCATATCCGCGTCGACCGGGATGCCGTACTTGAAGCCGAACGACAGAACCGTGCACGTCAGGCGCAGGGGCTCATCGATCAGGAACGCCGCCTCGATCCGGCGACGAAGGTCGTGCACATTGATCGATGTCGTGTCGATGACGATGTCGGCGGAGGCCCGAAGATCTCCGAGAAGGGCCCGTTCCTCCTGAAGCCCGTCCAGGATGCGCTGCCCGTGCTGCAGGGGGTGGGGCCGGCGGGAGCTCTCGAAGCGACGAACTAATGCCTCGTCAGACGCCTCGAGGAAGACCGTTCGGAGGTCGACTCCGTCGCGGGGCAGGCCGTCGATCACCTCGCTCACATCGCGGAAGAAGGAGCCGCCTCGGGCATCGAGGACGACACCCACCCGGTCGACGTCCGGGGTGCGACGCGCGAGGTCGATCGCCGACTGCAGGAGCGACGGAGGCATGTTGTCGATGACGAACCAGCCGAGATCCTCGAGCGCCCGGGCCGCCGTCGACCGCCCCGCCCCCGACATTCCTGTCACGAGCACCAGCCGGAGGGGGTGCTCCGTCAGCCCTACGTCATTCATTGAGCCCTCCCGCGCATGACCACCATCATGTCCGATCAGCCACCGCTACCGGCACATCCGGTGCTGGCGACTCGCCGGGCCCGGCAACCGAGAGGGCCGCATGAATCGCCGCCGCCAGGGTTGGCCCGATCCCCGGGGCCAGCTGCAACTCAGCCTCGGTGGCGCCGCGAATCGCTCGCACCGAGCCGAAGTGCTTCAGCAGCGCCTTCGCCTTGGCGGGACCCAGACCCGCGATGCCATCCAGTGCACTCGTCGTCGCCCTCTTGCCGCGACGTTTTCGGTGCAGGGCAATGGCTGTCCGGTGCGCCTCATCGCGCACGCGCTGCAGGAGATACAGGGCTTCGCTCGTGCGCGGCAGGATCACAGGATCGGACTCGTCCGGCAGCCACACCTCCTCCAACCTCTTCGCGAGGCCCACCACCGGTAGGTCCGACATCCCTACCTGCATGAGTGCGTCCTGCGCCGCGCGCACCTGCGGCTGCCCACCGTCGATGACGAGCAGGGCCGGCGGGTACGCGAATCGGCGGCCCTCCTCCACCGTTTCCGTGCCGTCCGGTGCCTCGCGCGGCTGGAATCGCCTGGACACCACTTCCGCGACCGCCGCCGTGTCGTCGGCGCCAACCGTGCGGATGATGAACGATCGATAGTCACGCTTGCGCGGCAGGCCGTCCTCGAACACGACCAGCGAGGCCACGGTGTCCTGCCCCTGCAGGGTGGAGATGTCGATGCACTCGATCCGCAGGGGCGGTTCCGGCAGGGCAAGCGCATCCTGCAGTTCGCGCAGCGCCTGGCTCCGGGTCGTGAGGTCACTGGATCGGCGAGAGGTGTGCAGTCGCAGGGTGTTCTCGGCGTTCGCCACCGCCGTGGCCATGAGCGCTCGCTTGTCGCCGCGCTGCGGCGTGCGGATCGAGACGCGTGAGCCGCGGAGCGCCTCTAGCCAGGCCGCCCACACGCGGGGGTCATCGAGTGGCGTTGAGACCAGCACCTCCTTCGGAGGCGACGTGACATCGGAATCAGCGTAGAGCCGCTGCAGCACGCGCTCGAGATAGCCGGAGGCAGTCAGCTCTTCCGCCTTCTCGACGACGAATCCGCGCTCTCCGCGGATTCGGCCACCGCGCACGTGAAATACCTGGACACCCATCTGCAGGTCGTCCTCGGCAAGTCCGATGACATCAGCATCGGTGCTGTCGTCGAACACCACGGCATTGCGTTCGAGCGCACGCGTCAGTGCCCCCAGGCGATCCCGCAATCGGCCGGCCTCCTCGTACTCCATGCGCGCGGAGGCCTCCCGCATCTGCCTGTCCACGGACCGGATGAACGGCTCGGCCTGCCCGCCCATGAACGTGCAGAAGTCCCCGACCAGGGCCTGGTAGTCCTCCGGTGAGATCCGCCCGACACACGGGGCACTGCACTTGTCGATGTAGCCCAGCAGACACGGTCGTCCCACCTGCTTCGCACGACGGAAGACACCATCGCGGCAGGTGCGAATCGGGAAGACACGCAGGAGCTGATCGAGGGTGTCTCGAATAGCCCAGGCGTGGCCGTACGGACCGAAGTAGCGGGTTCCCTTGCGCTTGGCCTCACGGACCACAGCGGCTTTCGGGAACTCCTCGCCCACGGTGACCGCGAGATACGGGTAGCTCTTGTCATCGCGGTACTTGACGTTGAAGCGCGGGTCGTACTCCTTGATCCACGAGTACTCGAGAGCCAGGGCCTCGACCTCGGTAGCGACGATGACCCAGTCGACCGACGACGCCGTGGCCACCATCGATCGCGTGCGCGGGTGCAGACTCCACTGATCGGCAAAGTAGGAGTTCAGCCGGGAACGCAGATTGCGTGCCTTGCCGACGTAGACGACCCGCCCGTGCTCGTCGCGGAAGCGGTAGACACCCGGATCCGTTGGGATATCTCCCGGAGCGGGGCGGTAGGACGCCGGGTCGGCCATGGCCCCAGCCTAGGAACCCTGACGAGCAGCCGGTAGCCGCCTATCAGGTGAGGACGACGCTGCCGCCGTCGACAGTCACGCCGGCCGCCGTCAGGGGTGTCTGCGCAGGGCCGGTGAGAACAGCGCCGTCAGCGGCCGAGAACCTCGATCCGTGACAGGGACAGATGATCTCGTTGTTGACGACCTCGGAGACCAGACAGCCCTGATGAGTGCAGATTGCCGTGAAGGCCTTGAACTCCCCCGCCGTTGGCTGCGTGATGACCACGGCCGGCTCGGCGATGATGAGTCCCCCGCCGACCGGGATGTCGGACGTCTGCGCCACAGCGCCCGCACCGCTCGTCGCTGGCGCGGAGCCACTAGGTGCCGCAGCGCCGGTCGTGGCCGGTGCGGGCGTGGCCGCAGACTCGCTGCCACCCGACGAGCAGGCCGCCACGAGGCCGCCGACGGCGATGAGGCCGCCGGTCTGGAGAACCGTGCGTCGCTGGACGTCCATGTGCTGCCTCCGAGGGGTAGAGAAGTTGAACCGTCAACCCAACGCTACGTCATCACGCCGGCTTTGCCGCGGAACGGCCGGCCGCGACCTTCTTCGCGGCCGGCTTCCTGGCCGCCACCTTCTTCGCGGCCACCTTCCTGGCCGGGGCCTTCCTCGACGGCCGGGGGCCGGTCAGCAGCGGACCGAGGAACGTACCGGTGTGGCTCCCGATCTGGGTTGCCACCTGCTCGGGCGTGCCCGTGGCGACGACCTGACCGCCACCGGAGCCGCCTTCGGGCCCCATGTCGATGATCCAGTCGGCCGTCTTGATGACATCGAGGTTGTGCTCGATCACGATCACCGTGTTGCCCTTGTCGACCAGGCTCTGCAGGACTCCCAGCAGCTTGCGGATGTCCTCGAAGTGCAGGCCGGTGGTGGGCTCATCGAGCACGTAGACCGTGCGGCCGGTTGAGCGCTTCTGAAGTTCAGCAGCCAGCTTGACCCGCTGGGCCTCACCACCGCTGAGCGTGGGCGCCGACTGGCCCATCCGCACGTAGCCGAGACCGACCTCGACCAGGGTCGACAGATGTCGAGCGATCGCCGGCACCGCCGCGAAGAACTCGGTGGCCTCCTCGATCGGCATATCGAGGACCTGCGCGATCGTGCGGCCCTTGTAGTGCACTTCGAGGGTCTCGCGGTTGTAGCGCGAGCCGTGACACACCTCGCAGGGCACATAGACGTCAGGGAGGAAGTTCATCTCGATCTTGATGGTGCCGTCGCCAGCGCACGCCTCGCAGCGGCCACCCTTGACGTTGAACGAGAACCGGCCCTGCAGGTAGCCACGCACCTTCGCCTCGGGTGTCTCGGCGAACAGCTTGCGAATGTTGTCGAACACCCCGGTGTAGGTGGCCGGGTTGCTTCGCGGCGTGCGACCGATCGGACTCTGATCGACATGCACCACCTTGTCGACGGCCTCGAGTCCGGACACCTTCTTGTGCCGCCCGGGTACCGTTCGCGCACTGTTCAGATCGCGCGCAAGAACGTTGTACAGCACGTCATTGACCAGCGTCGACTTGCCTGATCCACTCACGCCCGTGACCGCGACGAGGTTGCCGAGCGGGAAGTCGACGGTGACATCGCGGAGATTGTGCTCACTCGCGCTGTGCACGGTGATGACGCGGCCATCCTGTGGTCGGCGCTCGGCCGGCACCTCGATCGAGCGACGGCCGCTCAGGTACTGGCCGGTGATCGACTCCTTGCTCGCGAGCAGGTCGGCCACGGTGCCGCTGACGACGACCTCGCCGCCGTGCTCACCCGCACCGGGTCCGATGTCGACGACCCAATCGGCCACGCGGATGGTGTCCTCGTCATGCTCGACGACGATCAGGGTGTTGCCGAGGTTCCGAAGCCGAATGAGGGTTTCGATGAGGCGATGGTTGTCGCGCTGATGCAGGCCGATGCTGGGCTCGTCAAGGACGTAGAGCACGCCCACGAGTCCCGATCCGATCTGCGTGGCGAGCCGAATGCGCTGCGCCTCGCCCCCAGCAAGGGTCCCGGCGGCGCGATCGAGTGACAGGTAGTGCAGGCCCACGTCGACAAGGAAGGTCAGCCGTTCGTTGACCTCCTTGAGAACACGGCTGGCGATCGTCGCATCACGTTCGGAAAGGGAAAGTCCCGCCAGCAGCTCGGCCGCCTCGCCGATCGGCAGCGATGCGATATCCGCGATGGAGTGATCCTCGACGGTGACGGCGAGCACGATGGGCTTGAGCCGCGCACCACCGCAGGCCGCACAGGGCACCTCGCGCATGAACCCCTCGAACCGCTCACGACTCGCATCCGTGTCCGCTTCGGCATGCCGACGCTGCACGAAGGGAATGACACCTTCGTATGACGTGTAGTACGAACGCTGGCGGCCGTAACGGTTCTTGTAGCGGACATGGATCTCGGCCGGGTGGCCCTGCAGAAGCGAGGTACGGGCCTTTGCCGGCAGTTCCCGCCAGGGTGTCTCCATCGTGATGCCGAGCTCATCGCACATGGCCTCCAGCAGGCGACGGAAGTAGTCCGACACCTGGCCGCGGGACCACGGCGCCAGAGCACCCTCGTCGAGGGAGAGGTCCTCGTCAGGGACGATCAGTTCAGGGTCCACCTCGCGACGGGTCCCCAGGCCCGTGCACTCGGGGCACGCCCCGAAGGGCGAGTTGAAGGAGAAGGACCGTGGCTCGAGCTCCTCGAACGACAGGCCGTCCTTCATGCAGGCGAGGTGCTCGCTGAAGGTGCGTTCACGCTCCGGGTCCTTCTCGTCGCGGTCGACGAACTCGAGGACCACCAGCCCTGCAGCCAGCCCGAGTGCGGTCTCAACGGAGTCGGTCAGGCGCCGCCGGGAGTCCGCCTTCACCGTCAGTCGGTCAACAACCACCTCGATCGTGTGCTTCTCGGACTTCTTCAGCGTCGGTACGTCATCGAGGGCAACCACCACGCCGTCAACGCGCACGCGGGAGTACCCCTGGGCCTGCAACTGCCGGAAGAGGTCGGCGTACTCGCCCTTGCGCTCGCGCACCACGGGGGCCAGCACCTGGAATCGGGTGCCCTCGGGAAGCTCGAGTACCTGGTCGACGATCTGCTGGGGAGTCTGTCGTGCGATGACGGACCCGCAGACCGGGCAGTGCGGGACACCGATCCGGGCGAACAGCAGGCGCAGGTAGTCGTATACCTCGGTGATGGTGCCGACCGTTGACCGCGGGTTGCGTGACGTGGACTTCTGGTCGATCGACACCGCTGGCGACAGCCCCTCGATGAAGTCGACATCGGGCTTGTCCATCTGCCCCAGGAACTGCCGCGCATACGAGGACAGGCTCTCGACATAGCGACGCTGGCCCTCGGCGAAGATCGTGTCGAACGCCAGGCTGGACTTCCCCGAGCCGGACAGGCCGGTGAAGACGATCAGCGCATCACGGGGCAGATCGAGGGAGACGTCCTTGAGGTTGTGCTCACGGGCACCCCGTACGACCAAACGCTCGCCCACGGGTCTCCTCTGCTGCAGATAGGGTGCTTGAGTCTACGAACGGAGTCCTGAATGTATAACGGCCGTGTGACCGTCGGTGGACCGGCAGACGTGCACGAGCTCGGCGCGCTCGTCATCAGCAAGCTCGCTGTCGGCCCCTACAACAACAACTCCTATCTCCTGCGCTGCCGTGAGACCGGCTCGCAGGTCCTCGTTGACGCGGCAGCTGAGGCCGACCGGCTCCTGGACCTCATCGGCCCCGAAGGGGTGGGCCTCATCGTCACCACGCATCGGCACCCCGACCACTGGCAGGCCCTCGCGGAGGTTGTGGATCGCACAGGCGCCCCCACCGCGGCCCACGCGGAGGATGCGGACGGCATCCCTGTCCCGACCGACATCGTGCTGCAGGACGGTGACGTCATAGAGGTGGGCAACTGCTCACTCACGGCCATCCACCTCGTCGGCCACACACCGGGCTCCATCGCCCTGCTCTACGACGACCCCGAGGGTCCGCCCCATCTGCTGACGGGCGACTGCCTGTTTCCCGGGGGCCTGGGCAAGACCCATTCCCCTGAGGAGTTCGACTCACTTCTCGTCGGTGTCGTCACGAGGATCTTCGACGAGCTACCGGACGAGACCTGGATCTACCCCGGTCATGGCTGGGACACCACGGTCGGTGCCGAGCGCCCCAGCGTCGAGGAATGGCGGGAACGACGGTGGTGAAGGACGACGCACGGACATACGACCTCTTGCGCCGGCGCGCAGCCACCATCAGGTCTCGGCAGGTGTGGGCGGGTATCACGATCATCTGGGCGGTCGTCGTCGGGTGGGTGCTGTCGGGCTTCATCAATGCGGTGACCGATGACCTCGAGCCATGGGTGGTGTGGCTGCTTGTCTACCTGCTGCCCGTCCTCGTGCTGGCGATCATCACCCTCCTGCGGACGCTGCGAATCCGATCGATCGATGCCGAGATCCTGGCGATAGCCGAGCAACAGAAGGATCACGGCCAACCGCCTGCTTCGTGACTAGCTGTCCGTCGCCTCCGCGTCGCCCCCCGTGACACGGCCCGCGTGAGCGATGGCGTCGGGATCCCGCCGAACCTTCACCCAGGACGCAACGGCCACGACAACCAGGACCATGCCGATGAATACCAGGCTGGCATTCGTCGAGATCTTCGGGAAGGCGGCGTTCACCTCGTGGA
The DNA here is from genome assembly GCA_903940375.1 of uncultured bacterium. Lineage (GTDB taxonomy): Bacteria > Actinomycetota > Actinomycetes > S36-B12 > S36-B12 > UBA10649. The sequence goes on from CAJAKT010000297.1 coordinate 8,958, forward strand.
GGTAGGTCAGCACGAGCTTGACGCCGATGAAGACGAGGATCACCGCGAGTCCGGTGGACAGGTAGACCAGCTTGTCGAGCAGGCCCTTCAGCAGGAAGTACAGCGCGCGGAGCCCCAGGAGTGCGAAGGCGTTCGCCGCGAACACGAGGTAGGGGATCTGGGTCACACCGAAGGTGGCCGGAATGGAGTCAAGGGCGAATAGGAGGTCGGTGGAGCCGATGGCGATCATCACCAGCAGCAACGGAGTCGCCATGCGCCGGCCGTCCACGCGGGTGAACGCCCGGGTGCCGTCATATTCATCCGTGAACGCGAACCTTCGGCGCACGATCCGCACGACGGCGTTGTCCTGCGGTTCCGGATCCTCGTTGCGGTGTCGGGCCAGCTGGATGCCTGTCCAGATCAGGACGGCGCCGAAGATCACGAACGTGAAGGCGAACGTCGACAGGGCTGCCGCGCCGACGGCGATGAAAGCCGCTCGCAGGATCAGCGCAAGCACGACCCCGAAGAGAAGCACGCGCTGGTGCAGCTCCACGGGGACGGCGAACTGCGCAAGGATGATGATGAAGACGAAGAGATTGTCGACACTCAGCGACTTCTCGACGAGGTAGGCCGCGAAGTACTGCGAGCCGACATCGGACCCTTGCCAGACCAGCATGGCGATTCCGAAGGCAACCGCGATTCCGATGTAGAAGACCGACCACAGCAGGGCCTCACGGAACATCACCTCATGGGGCTTCCGGCTCACCGCCACGAAGTCCAACGCGATGAGGAGGGCGATCCCCGCGATCGTCACGGTCCAAAGAGCCGGCGTGACATCCATCAGGCAGCCTCGTCCACTGGGTCGTTGCGGGTTCCATAGACACTGATCACGGCGGTTCCCGTCAGGACAAGGATGATGACGAGCAGTGACATCCAGGTCGGGACCACCGGCAGCTCAAGGCTCGTTGTCGCATTCACGGCCTCGATCACCATCTTGAGGCCGATGAAGGCGAGCACGACCGCCAGTCCGCGATTGAGGTAGCGCAGCCGCCCTAGGACTCCTCGCAGCAGGAAGTACAGCTGCCGCAAGCCCATGAGCGCGAAGGCATTGACGGTGAAGACGAGATACGTCTCAGACGTGATGCCGAACACCGCGGGAATGCTGTCGATGGCGAAGAGGAGATCAGTGGTCCCGATCGCCAGCATCACGAGAGCCATCGGAGTCAGCGCGCGACGGCCCGCGACGCGCGTGACGAAGCGAGCCCCGTCGTACTCCGTGGACGTCGGCACATGCGTTCCGACCCAGCGCACCAGGGGGTTGCCGTCAGGATCGGGCTCGGCGTCGTGCGCGACCCACACCTTCCAGGCCGTGAAGATCAGGAAGAAGCCGAAGACGTAGAAGGTCACCTCGAAGCGGGCGATGAGTTCCGCCCCGACGACGATGAGAATGCCAC
>CAJAKT010000298.1 GCA_903940375.1 uncultured bacterium
ATCCCATCGACGACGTAGTCCGCGACGGCCAACGAACTGGTCCAGGCAGGCGACACCGCGTTGAGGACATGCGTCGATCGTTCGCCGCCACGAACGACGAAATCCATCTCCAGGCGACCAGTCGGCCTGTGCAGCAACTGGGCGCGCACACCCACGCGCCCCTTCGTCGCGAAGTCCTCTGCCCGCACGGACGGCACCAGCCGCGAGGCCTGCCCGACCAAGTAGCGCCGAAGGTACTTCGGCAGCTCCGCCTTGATCAGTCCCGGGACATCGTGATGCGTGCTGCGCAGGAACTTCGGGTACAGGCCAGCGATCTGCGCCAGTTCCCGCCCAGAGAATCCGGTAACGCCGCCGTAATCCTCGCGCCACAGCGCCGGGATCGCCGTCGGGCCCACCTTCGCCTTGCCATCGACCGTCACCGTCAGGTGCACACCCAGGAACGGGTTGCGAGCATCAGGGACGGGATACACATGGCGCTGCAGTCGACCAGGTTCCCAGTTCGCGTACCAGTACAGGCCCTTGAAGGGCAGCATGCGGTAGTCCTCGCCCACGCCGAACCAATGCGCGACCGTGTCGGCGTGCAGGCCCGCCGCATTGATGACATGCCCCACCTCGAGCCGTCCATCCTTCGCCGTTTGCACCCACCCCGGACCGGCCGCGACAACGTTCGCACCAAGCCGCACCTGCCCGCCGCGACGCTCCACTCGCCCAGCCAGCGCACGCACCACCGCCACCGGGTCCGACACGGCCGTCGTGGGCGACCACAGTGCACGCCCCACCGTGCGCGCGAGCGGCTCGAGTTCGGCGAGTCCCTGCTCATCAACCAATTCGACGTTGACGCCGTTGGCCTCAGCTCGCGCCGCCAGCTGGTCCAAGGCCGGCAGCTCGGTCTCTGCTGTCGTGACCACGACCTTCCCCGTCTCGCGAACGGCGACACCCTCCTCCGCGCAGAAGGCGCGCAGCATCGCGTTCCCATCCCTCGTGAGGCGGGCCTTCAGGGAATCAGGTGCGTAGTAGAAGCCGGCATGCAGCACGCCGCTGTTGCGACCTGATGCGTGCTCCGCGAGCCGGTCCTCCTTGTCGAACACGATGACCCGATCCCCTGGTCGTTGAGCCAACCAGGCATCGGCCAGCGCGAGGCCGACCACGCCGCCGCCGATGATCGCTGCATCGGCCGTTGGGGTCACGGTCCGAGCCTAGGCCGAAGCCCCAAGGGGTCAGAGCGAGACGGGGCCGGACGAGCCAGCCGGCTCATCCGCGAGCGGCATGTGAACGACGACGCTCAGCCCGCCCCAGCGCGACTCCTCCGCATGTGCACTTCCGCCCAGACCGATCACCGACTCGCGCACGAGTGCCAGTCCGAGGCCACTGCCCCCCGGCACGGAGGCCGCACCACGCGTGAATCGCTCGAACACCGCCTCGCGCTCGGCGGCGGGCAGGCCCGGCCCATCGTCCGAGACGGACAACTCGGCCCGCGTCTCGGATGCACGCAGTCGCACGTGTACTTGAGTGCGCGCGTACTGCAGCGCATTGCCCAGCAGTTCGTCGATGACGCGGGCGATGACGCCCGCGGGTGCAGCGACGAACACTCCATCCTCAAGTTCGGACGTCAGCTCGACGTTGCGTTCATCGAACATCGCGGCAGCGGCTTCGAGCCGTCCCCCGATGATCACCGATGCCGCCTGCGCTGCGAACGGCGCGGCGCCGGCATCACTGCGGGCCAGCGCCAGCACCTGCTCGATCCGACGAGCCAGCCGATCGACCTCGGCGGTCGCCGCACGGGCCTCCACCTGCACCGTCTCCTGACTCGAGATGTCCTCGATCGCCTCAAGACGCAGTCGCACACCCGTCAGAGGCGTGCGCAGGTGATGCGAAGCGTCAGCAGCGACGCGCTGCGTGCGCTGCAGGATGCCTGAGAGCCGTTCGGCGGTGGAGTTCAAGGCGGCGGCAACCGCCCGCACCTCGTGCGGGCCGTGCGCCTCGTCGGCACGCAGGTCAAGGTCATCGGGGAGCTCGTCGGCCACCTGAGCGAGCCGGCGGAGCGGCGAGGCGAT
>CAJAKT010000299.1 GCA_903940375.1 uncultured bacterium
CCGGCCGGCACCGGAAACGGTGGTTACCTGGCCGCGCTGAACGAGGTGGTTGTCCCGGCGATTCGGCGCTATCGACCCGATGTCATCGTCGTACCGTCCGGCTTCGATGCGAGCTGCTTCGATCCGCTCGGTCGGATGTCGGTGACGGCGAGTGGCTATCGCGACATGACCCGGGTACTGATGGATGTCGCCGCTGAGGTCTGCGATGGGCGGATCATGATGACCCACGAAGGCGGGTACTCCCCGACCTATGTGCCGCTCTGTGGCGTCAGCGTGCTCAGCGAGATGTCCGGGGTGCCCGTCGACGTCATCGACCCGCTGTACGCCGGCTTCGACACCATGCCCGAGCACGCCGTGTCGCCCGCGCAGCGCGACGTGATCGAGGCTGTCCGCAGCGCGCACGGCCTCACTGGCTGACGCGCCGCCACACCGGAGACCCACCCCGGAGTTGACATCGGAACAGTCGCGATATATCGTTACTACATCGCGAACACATGCGATACGGAAAGGAACACCATGAGCTACGCAGAATCCATCAATCCCGGCCCGGGCTTCGGCCCCCCGCCGTGGGTGCAGCGAGGACTTCGCGGCCACCGCCGCGCCCGCATGATGATGGCCGCCATGAACGACGGCCAGGCAGTTGAATCGAATGACGAGGGTCAGCACGAGGCGTCGGAGGGCAGGAGCCGCCGCGGCCACGGTCACGGACGTGGCCCGGGCTTCGGTCCCGGTCCGTGGGGTGGCCGAGGCCCCTGGGGTCCGCCCCGTGGGCGCCGGCGTGAGCGCGGCGATGTCCGCGCCGACATCCTGCTGCTGCTCGCCGAGCAGCCACGCCACGGCTACGAGATCCTCACGGAGCTCGCTGACCGCAGTGACGGGCAGTGGCAGCCCTCACCGGGCTCCATCTACCCGGTGCTCAAGCGGCTGGCCAAGGAGGGCCTGGTAACGGCCGCTCAGGAGGACGGTAAGCGGATCTTCTCGCTGACCGACGAGGGCCGAGCCGTCGTCGCCGCCGAGAAGGACGGCTGGGGCGAACCCTGGCTCCAGCGCGAGGACCCGGCCGCGGAAGCGAGCATGGAGCTCTTCGCCGAGGGCAAGCAGTTGGGCGCTGCCGTGTGGCAGGTCAGCCAGGGCAACGACCCCGCGCAGATCGAGGCGACCAAGGCGATCCTCGCCGAGGCACGCAAGAAGATCTACGGCGTCCTCGCGGAGTAGCGCCACCTAAGCGACTGCTGTCATTGACATCAATGACAGCAGTCGCTTAGCCTTATGCCATGGCAGTCATGACGATCCGTGGCCTCGACGACGACGTGCGCGACAAGCTGCGAATTCGAGCTGCTGAGCATGGCCGGTCGATGGAGGCTGAGGCCCGGGCGATCCTGACCGAGGCTGTGGAGTCACCAGCCGAACGAACCTTGGTCGATGCGCTTCTGCAGATGCGGGCGGCGCTGGGAGGGCTCGAACTCGAGATCCCGGCACGCACCGACCACACGCGTGACCCCTTCGCATGATCGTCGTCGACACGAATGTCCTGTCCGAGTTCATGCGTCCCCAGCCGGCGCCGCAGGTGGTGCGGTGGCTCGAGACCGCCCAGAGCAGCGCGCTTGCGCTCACCCCCGTGACGGTCATGGAAATCACCTACGGAGTTGCGCGACTGCCCGAGGGTCGACGCAAGAAGGCAACGCGTGACCTCTGGGAGGGGATTCAGGCGGCTTGGGCAGGGACCTTCCTCGCCATCGGCATGGCGGAGTCCGTCGCGGCCGGTGAAGTCCTCGGGGCCCGGGCCGCGATCGGACGACCCATGGCCA
>CAJAKT010000300.1 GCA_903940375.1 uncultured bacterium
CCTTGGCGCTCGTGGCCGTGCCCATCACCTTCCTGCAGATGCAGCATCTGGGTGTGGGCGAGGTCGTGCAGCCGCGCTACCTGCTGCCGTTGCTGACCCTGCTGATCGGCGTGGTGAGCCTGGGTCCCCGGCTCGCCGTCGGACTGAACCTGCCGCGTGTGCCGCAGGTGCTGATCGCAGGCGGCCTGTCCGTCAGCGCGATCCTCGCGTTCTGGGCGAATGCCCATCGCTACTTCGCCGGCTCCGGGTTCGGACTGTTCGACCCGAAGGTTTCGCCCGAATGGCTGAGCAGCACGGGCCTGCCCCTGTGGCTCATTACGATCTGCACAGCAGCGGCGAGCATCGCGTTCGTGTCAGGAGTCTTCGTGGTCTTCCTTCCGTCCGCCGGCCGCCGGTGACACTCCAGCAGGCTCCGGAGTCCGCCACCTCGCATCGCGAGGGGCGGCTCGCGATCGTGCTCATCTGGGCCGTGTCGCACCTCGTCGTCCTCGGCGCTGCAGCGCTGGGCAGCTGGCAGGTGCTGCAGCAGTCCGATCGGCTCGGGGCCTATGTCGGCCTGTGGCGGCAGTGGGACACCAACTGGTTCGAGTCCATCGCCCTCTACGGCTACGTCGGGCCCTACGTGTCCGAGGTGCAGAACTTCCACTACAACGTCGCGTTCTTCCCTGCCGTGCCGATGCTCATGGAAGCCGGCACGTGGGTGGGCTTCGCCCCGACACTGTCCGGCCTGCTCGTGTCCCTCGTTGCGAGCCTGTTCGCGGCCTGCGGGATTGCTCGCCTGACGCAGGATGTCGGCGGTCGAGCCGAGTGGGGTGTTGTGGCGATGCTGGTCGCGCCGACGGCTCTGTTCCTCACCGCGGCGTACACCGAGGCGCTGTTCGCTGCCTTCGCCTTCTGGGCCTGGGCGTTCGCGCGCAATCAGTCCTGGGTGTGGGCGGGCGTGCTGGCCGGTGGTGCCGCACTCGTCCGGTCGAACGGTCTGTTCCTGATGGCCGGCCTGATTGTGATGTTCCTGATGAGTCGCCCCTGGGCGGCCGCGAATGCCCGACGCGCCTGGGCGAAGGGGTCGGCTCTGCTGCTGCCGCTGGTGGCCACGTTCGCCTACTTCGCGTACCTCAAGGCCATCACAGGCAGCTGGACGACGTGGTCGGAGGCGCAGAGCGACTACTGGGAGCGGCACCTCGTCGACCCCGTGACATCGCTCATGAACACCTACCACCTGATCTTCACGTTCTCGCCGACCGGCGAGCCATCGTCGCGGATGGCCACCGAGATCCTCGCGATGGCGATCCTGGTCGCGGCGACGATCGTTCTCGTGGTGAAGAGGTGGTGGCCCGAGGCGGTCTACGTCGCGGTGACGGCGGCGGCGCTCGGCACGAGCACGATGTACCACTCCGTGCCGCGGTCGATCGTCATCCTGTTCCCGATCTGGATGCTGCTCGGCCTGTGGCTCAGCCGGTACCGCTGGCTGCGCTGGGTCTACGTGATCGCCTGCGTGCCCATGCTGGTGCTGGTGACCATCCGGTTCACGCAGTCACAGTGGATCTCGTAACGGCCCAATCAGCGAGCGGAGCGCCCGAAGGCGTGGACGCCCTCGGTGGTCATCCGGGTCCCCGGACATTCGTGAATCCGATCGAAGGCCACCTTGGCAGCGGCGAGCTCCTTTGCCAGCGACGGTGACGTGATCAACCTCGTGGCCAGCTCGTTCATCGACAACCGATCGTCATTGGGCAGGGAACTCATCTGGTGGGCCGGCACGCCTGCCTCGGGCATCCCCTGACCGGGGACGTCGCTGAGATGAACGACAAGCCACTCCAGGAAATCCGGTAGCGACGAGGCCGTCTCTGGTCGCACCAGGCCCTCGAGACGCTGCCAGTGCGTCAGCATCGACAGGTCGGTGGTGAGGGCCTCGAAGTCGACCACGAGCACGTTGGGCGGGCGGACCGCTGGTGCCATGGCGCGGTACCAGGCCGTGTATGAGCGCAGGGTTCGGCGGGCGGCTTCGTGGGAGCCGTAGGCATCCGAGCGCACCAGCCAGGACGCGCAGGTGGTGATCGGCTCGCGGACGGGGACGACGACGGCGGCACCGGCCTTGGTGAGCCGGTGGCCGTCGAGCGCACTGTGGGTCAGGCGCCCGTCGAGCACGGTCGTGCCGGGCTCCGCGACCCATTCGAGCCACTTGGCGGCGAACGTGTTGCCGGAGCGGGGGAACCCGATGACCGCGATCGTCCGGCTCGGGTCGACGGCCTCGAGCACGGGGCGGTGGGGAGTCGCGCCGAGCCGATGCAGCGCGGCGTCAAGGGTGAGGTCAATTCCGGGGTGCAGGGTGACCAGATCGGCACAGGGATACGCGAAGCGTCGCCGAATTGCTGGCACCGGTTCTTCCCCTCGCTGACAGCCCCCGCTGCGGTGGCGAATCTACCGGATGTTCATCAATTCTTCAGGAGGGCGTCACTTGCGGCACCGCGGAGCGCCGCAGGGCGGCACACCTGCCCATGGGGACTAACGTTGGCCGGTGTGACGGCGAACAAGGCTCTCGTGGCCATCCCGGCCTGGAACGAGGAGGGCTCCATCGCCGACGTCATCGCCAAGGTCCGCGAGCACCGTCCCGACGCGGACATCCTCGTCGTCGATGACGGCTCGACCGATCAGACGGCCGAGTTCGCCGAGCAGGCCGGTGCCACAGTCGTCTCACTGCCCTTC
>CAJAKT010000301.1 GCA_903940375.1 uncultured bacterium
GAGCAGCAGCCTTGCGGCGGCCGAGGATCGCGTCGAGGAAGCCCACCGGCTAGCGCTCGCCCAGCTCGGCCGAGATGCGCGCAAGCTGCTCGAGCCGCTTCTCGAGTGAGGGATGCGTCGACATCAGCGAGCCCATGCTGAAGCCGCGACCACCAGAGAGCGCCGGCGCGAAGGCGAACGAGCTGACCGGCTCCATCTGCCGCAGGTCACGCGTCGGGATGACGGCCATCTCCCCCGAGATCTTCTGCAGCGCGGCAGCGAGCGCCGACGGCCGGCCCGTCAGCAGCGCGGCACCACGGTCCGCACCGAGCTCGCGGTATCGAGAGAGCGCACGCATGAGGATGTAGGAGAGGAAGTACACGACGACGCTGACGATCGTCACGACCATGACCATCAGCGCCATATTGCTGTCGCGGTTGCGGCCCAGCGATCCCCACATGGCACTGCGCATCATGAAGCCCGCGATGATCGCCGTGAACGAGGCGACGGCCATCACCGTGACATCACGGTGCGCCACATGCGACAGCTCGTGCGCGAGGACTCCCTCGAGTTCCTCCTGGTCGAGCCGCTTCAACAGCCCCGTCGTCACGACGATGACAGCGCGCTTCTGCGATCGACCGGTCGCGAAGGCATTCGGGACGTCACTGTCGGCGATGCCCACGCGAGGCTTCGGCATGTCCGCCAGCGCACAGATGCGATCGACCACCGCGTGGAGCTGCGGTGCCTGCTCCGGCGTCACGACGACCGCGCGCATCGCCGACATCGCCATCGAGTCGGAGAACCACCACTGGCCGAAGACGAGCGCCGCACTGATACCGATGACGAAGAACGCGTTCATCCCGAAGGAGATCAGGACGCTCGCGAGGATGACGTAGAGCAGGCCGATGCCGAACATCGTGCCGGCCATCCGTGCCGAGAGCCCTCGGTCGGTGCCGTACCTGGTGCGCGCCATGCCGCGACCTAGTTCTCGATCTGGGGGGTCTCCGCGCCGGGAGCGAGCTCGCGCTTCATCGCCTCGAGCTGGGCATTGACGTCGTTCTCGCTGGCCATCCGCTCCAGCTCGACGGTGATGTTGTCCTTGCCCATCCCGCTGACATCGCTCAGTGCGCCCGAGGCGACGAGCTCGTCGATCGCACCCGCACGCGCCTGCATCTGCGCCGTCTTGTCCTCCGCACGCTGGACGGCGAGGCCAACGTCACCGAGCTCATCCGAGATGCCCGCGAAGGCCTCATTGATCTTGGTGGTCGCCTCGGCCGCCGAGTAGGTGGCCTTGATGGTCTCCTTCTTCGTGCGGAACGCCTCGACCTTCGACTGCAGCTGCTGCGCAGCGACGGTCAGCTTCTCCTCCTGATCCTGGAGGGTGGCCAGCTGGGCCTGCAGGTCGGCGATCTGCTGATGCAGGCCGCTTCGCCGCGTCAGGGCCTCACGGGCCAGGTCCTCGCGGCCACCGGCCAGGGCGGCGCGGGCCTGCTCCTCGAGCTTCGCCTCCTGCTGCGCCAGCCCCTGGATCTGCAGTTCGAGGCGCTTTCGGCTCGTGGCGACGTCAGCAACACCACGCCGCACCTTCTGGAGCAGCTCGAGTTGCTTCTCATACGAGTAGTCCAGGGTCTCGCGGGGATCCTCGGCCTTGTCCAACGCCTTGTTCGCCTTGGACTTGAAGATCAACGTGAAGCGCTGCCACAGACCCATGGAGTTCCCCTTCTTCGTGCCACTGGAACCACCAGCCTAAGCGGATGGGCCGGGGACCGCACCGACTAGGCTCGCTGATCATGTTCGGAAGAAAGCAGTCTCCCGCCGCGGACGAGCCGCTCACGCCGGCCACCGACGAGCACGATCCGCGCTCGGCCAAGGGCCGGCCAACCCCTTCGCGCCGCGAGGCAGAAGCGGCCCGGAAGAGCCAGCTGAAGATCCCCAAGGATCCGAAGGCGGCCAGGAAGGCAGCCCGCGAACGAGAGCGCGACGACCGCACCCGATCCCGCGCCGCGATGATGGCCGGTGACGAGCGCTACCTGCCGGCCCGCGACAAGGGCCCGGCCAGGGCCTTCGCCCGTGACTTCGTCGACTCACGCTTCACGGTCGCGGAGTTCTTCATCTTCGTCGCCGTGTCGGTCCTGGTGCTGGGCTTCATCCGCAACCCCGCGGTCCAGTCCTTCGTCTCGATCGCCTTCTTCGCCTTCACCGCCGTCATCGCGGTCGACACCTTCGTGCTGCTGTTCCAGCTGAACCGCCGCGCGAAGGCGGTCTTCCCCGACGCCGCTGAGCGCAAGGGCATCACCCTCTACGCCGTCCTGCGCACGCTGCAGCTGCGTCGCCTGCGCCTCCCACCACCGCGTGTACGCCGCGGTGGCGCGCCCGTGCCTCCGAAGACGAAGGGCTGACCATGGCGTGGATCTGGCACTACACCGACATCGAGGGCCAGCCGGTCGACCAGGAGCCCCCGCACTCGCAGTCCTTCCCGACCCAGTCCGATGCCGAGACGTCGATCGGCGAGACGTGGCAGGCGCTGCTCGACTCCGGAGTCGAGGGCGTGGTGCTGTTCGAGGACGATCACGTCGTCTACGGACCGATGAACCTGCGGCCGATCCAGTAACCCGGCCACGTGCTTTGACACCGACCCGTCCCGCGTGGTCGGATCAGGTCACAACTTCATCCACTCGTTCGACGTCCAGGGGAAGTCCGGTGAGATCCCGGCGCTGTCCCGCAACCGTGTTCCCCTTCATGGGGTGAGTCGGAGCACCTGGCGAACGCGAGCGGCTCCATCCGTCGAGGTAAC
>CAJAKT010000302.1 GCA_903940375.1 uncultured bacterium
GCGCGATCAGCATGATCGCCGACGGATCCTTCTCACTGGGCTTGACCACCACGGTGTTACCCGCCGCGATCGCGACGGGGAAGAACCACATCGGCACCATCGCCGGGAAGTTGAACGGCGAGATGATGCCGACCACGCCGAGCGGCTGACGGATCGAATACACATCGACGCCACTGGACACGCCCTCGGAGAAGCCGCCCTTCAGCAGATGCGGGATCCCGCACGCGAACTCCACGACCTCCTGGCCGCGCGTGACCTCACCGAGTGCATCCGAGAGGACCTTGCCGTGCTCCTCCGTGATCAGCGCCGCGACCTGCTCCTTGTTCGCGTTGAGCAGCTCGCGGAACGCGAACAGCACCTGCGCCCGCTTCGTCAGCGACGCATCACGCCACGCCGGGAAGGCCGCCTTCGCCGCCGCAACCGCCTCATCCAGCACCGCACGCGACGCGAAGTCGACCTGCTTGGTCACCTGACCCGTCGCCGGATCGAACACATCCCCGGTCCGCTCAGCGGTCCCGGTCCAGGACTGACCGTTGATCCAGTGCGTAACACGTGCCGTCATGGTCATCCGCCTTCAGCTCAGTTGGTGCCCTCAGTCTATGGCCCCGTCTGCAGCCTCGTCAAAATGTCTTTACATTTGGTCGGCCCGTACATAGGCTGGCGACATGACGCTTGACCTGCAGCTCGATCGCAGCAGTCGGCTGCCCCTGTATGCGCAGCTGGCCGAGCAGCTCGAGCAGGCCATTCGCGACGGCACCCTGCAGCCAGGCGACCGCCTCGACACAGAGGTGGACCTGTCCCAACGACTGGGCCTGGGCCGACCGACGGTTCGCCAGGCTGTGCAGGAGCTTGTCAGTCGGGGCCTGCTGGTCCGCCGGCGCGGTATCGGCACTCAGGTGGTCCGCTCCCCCGTCGACCGGCCACTTGAGCTGACGAGCCTGCACGACGATCTCGCCGCGGGCGGCCACCGCCCCACGACCATGGTCCTGGCACTCGCGACCATCCCGGCAAGCCCAGAGGTGGCGCGCGCACTCCTGGTCGAGCCTGGTGAGCCGGTGGTCTACCTCGAGCGCCTGCGATCACGGAACACCGAGCCGCTGGCCGTCATGCACAACTGGCTGCCGGCGGGGCTCGTCGACCTGACATCCGAGCAACTGCAGGCCGAGGGCCTCTACGCGCTCATGCGCAGGACTGGCGTGAATCTGCGCGTCGCCCAGCAGCGCATCGGAGCGCGCGGCGCCGACCGAACAGAGTCGCGCCTGCTCGGACTCCGCTTCGGGGCCCCGGTGCTCACGATGGATCGCACCTCTTACGACGACAACGGAAATGCGGTCGAGTTCGCGACGCACTGCTACCGCGCGGACTCCCACGCCTTCGAGACAACCCTCGTGGCACGCTGACCCCATGAATGACATCGACACCAGGCGCGGCACAGCCGTGGTCACTGGAGCCAGCAGCGGCATCGGTGCCGCCACCGCCCTGGCCCTCGCGCAGAGCGGCTACCGGGTCATCGCCGCAGCGCGGCGAACCGATCGGCTTGCCGCGCTCGGACGCCAGAACGACCTGATCGAAGCGCGCGAGCTCGACGTGACCGACCAGGCCAGTGTCGATGCGCTCGTCGCGTCCCTCACGGGCGAAGACGTCACACTGCTGGTCGCGAATGCCGGCGGATCCTTCGACGCGGCAACGATCGCCGACGCGGATATCGACGCCTGGCAGCAGGCCTACGACGTGAATGTGCTCGGCACGGTGCGCACCGTGCGTGCCGTGCTCCCCCTCCTTATCGCCTCCGGCCGCGGCCTGGTGGTGCTCATGGGATCAACGGCGGGCCGGGTGTCGTACGAGAACGGCGGCAGCTACGTCGCCGCTAAGCATGCCGTGGCGGCGATCGCCGGAACCCTGCGTCTGGAACTGAGCGGCCAACCCGTGCGGGTCACGGAGATTGCCCCCGGCATGGTGCGGACTGACGAGTTCGCGGTGAATCGCTTCAGCGGCGATGCCGAGAAGGCGGCCGCCGTGTACGCCGGCGTGGCGGAGCCGCTGACGGCCCAGGATGTGGCCGAGACCGTGACCTGGGTGGCGACCCGCCCGGCACATGTCAACGTCGATCTCCTCGTCGTACGGCCGGTCGCCCAGGCGGCCCAGCACAAGGTCCACCGGGTCCACCCCTGACCCACGGGACCTACGGCACCCCTCGATGCCCAACTGGTTGAACGTTCACCGGCCTTTGGACCTAGTTCACCGGGGGCCTTAGGTCCCGAACTGCCACAGAACGCGCAGATGGCGCTGAAATCGCTTCCCATGCGTGGGCGAAAGCAGGACAGTGGGACCCATCGGTCAAGGGTTGGCCGATGTGGGGAGGCAGCACACATGTCCGGTAATTCAGGATCCGGCTCGGCGAAGTGGATCAGCATCGTCGTCATGGTCGTCGGCGCACTCATGGTCATCGCGGGCGCAGTCACCTACGGAACGGTGAGCAGCACGTTGGCCGCGGAGAACATCACGGTGGCTGAGGACGCTAGCTGCCTCGGCGGGCAATCAGTGGCTGGCCCGTTCGCCGCCTACTGTGAGGCCGACATCATCGCGCACCACGCCCTTGAGGCGACCGGCGGCAAGACCTACGCCGAGCTCGACCGCGAGGATCCGCTCCGCCCCGTGGCGATGAACGGCTCGTTCCTGCGCGCGTCACTGTTCACCTCCGTCGTCGCCTTCGGCGTCTCGTTCATGGCGATCGGTATCGGCATCGTCTTCATCCTGATCGGGATGGCGCTGCTCAATCTCGCCGGTCGGGTCGGCGGGGCCAAGGCCGCCTAGCGGCAGCAACGATCAACACGAAGGGGCGGGTCCGAATCGGACCCGCCCCTTCGTCATGCCGTTGGCTAGCAGGCTGGCTGGAGAACTCGCTCGGCCGTCGAGAATCGACGGTTCGCCACCTGGACGGCGACCCGGGCGTACGCACGGATCCGCGCGACCTCTGGCTGATCCTCATCGATCATCAAGGACACCAGCAGCTCGCTGACACCGAGATCGCGGGCTTCATGCGCGAGCAGGAGCAGGCTCACCGGGTCGGCGGAGATGCCGCCAGCCTCGATCCCGTAGTCCAGGCTCGCAAGCCTCGCGCTGGCCGTGTTCAGGTCGGTGACCATGTCGTGCTCCCTTCGTGTGCTTTCAGGTTACGCAGGTCGTGACATAAAGAAAAGCGATGATAAATGATCGTGTCGATCGTCTATGCTTATGCTTATGGCATTCGACGAGATCGAGTTCAGGCATCTGCGCGCCCTGGTCGCCGTGGCCGAGGAGGGCTCCTTCATCGGGGCAGCTGATCTGCTCGGCTTCTCCCAGGCCGCCATCAGCCAGCAGATTGCCGGGCTCGAGAGTGCCGTCGGGCAGCGTCTGTTCGACCGACCCGGCGGGCCCCGCCCGGTCACCCTCACTCCGGCCGGCCGACTCCTGCTCAAGCACGCAGGCGCCATCGCGACCCGCATGGCAACCGCGGAGCAGGAGATGACCGATCTCGTATCCGGAACCGCCGGTCGCCTGACCATCGGGACCTACCAGAGCGTGTCGGTGCAACTGCTCCCCGCACTCGTGCGCGAGATGCGCGACGTGGCTCCCGACCTCGGCATCCATCTCGTCGAGCATGATTACAACAGCCAGCTCATCGACGACCTGCTCGCGGGCGACATCGACGTGGCCTTCCTCACCGGACCCTACGAGGACAGCCGGCTGGCCATCAGTGAACTCGGCATCGACCCGTTCGTCGTGGTGCTCCCCGCCAAAGGCCCCTTGGTGCAGCGGCACCGGGGCAAGACGTTCCCCACTCGCGAGCTGCTGGGCGTCCCGATGGTCGGCCAGCATCAGGGCGGAGACCAGACCACGATCGACAAGGCCCTGCGGTCGACGGGCGTGACGCCGAACTATGTGTTCCGCTCCAACGACAACGGTGCGGTCCAGGGCATGGTGCGTGCCGGCATGGGCCCGGCCATCATGCCCCTGCTCGCCGTCGACACGAGCGATCCCGGTATTGCCGTCCGGACACTCGAACCGCCACTCGAGCCACGCACGATCCTCATCGCCGTGCCCGCCGGCACGACCCCCATGCCTGCAGCAGAGCGATTCATCCGCATCGCCAAGACCGAATGCCGCAAGCGCCTGGCCCGGGCCGCCCGCTGACGGTCAGCAGAGGATCAGCAGTGCCAGCGACCGCCGGCCCAGTGCGCCGCACCCGACAGAGTGTGGTCCCAGTTGATGACGGTGTGGAACGCCGCGTCCTGCCAGTAGCGAGGCCACTTGTTCATCGGCGTGACGCGGAGGTGAGCCAGCACCTTCTTGGCGGCCGTCTCGCCCATCAGCTTCTTGTGCTCCTTGAGCATCATCCACGTCGCGCCCTGGGCCAGCGGCCGCGAAACCTGGTACGCACCGAAGTACGAACCACTCGGCGAGACAACGTCGTAGTGGCCTTCGCTCTCACGTTCGACAACGCACAGCCGCTTGACCTCTGACGTCTTGTTGTAGAAAGCCCCCCGGTACAGGCTCGGCTCAATGCCGCGCATGTCCTTGGTATCCGGGGAGTTCATGGTGAAGACAGTGAACTTCGCGAGGGCCGCTGCCTGTGCCTGACGTGCCGTCACGCCTCGACTCGGACGCACAAGGGATGCAGCAGCAGGGGCATTGCCCACGAGCGCAACGGAGTCACGCCACAACGTGGGCTGCACCATCGCGACCGGAGCCACATCCGCTGGCGTGGCAACCTCCAGCGCGTCACTGGTCACCGGCGCGGGGGCCGCAACCGCCGTTCCGACGGAAGCCGTCAGCAGCACACCCGCTGCGACAGCACTGACACCCTTGGCGCCTCGAACGATCCTGCTCTTCGTCATCCATCCTCTAACGACAGCACTCGGCTGCTCGCAGCCGTGTGCGGTGACACGATGCAGGTCGATGCCGCAGCGAGGACTCGTGCCTCGCCTGGCTCTCCAGCCGCGCGCCCGTCGAGGTCGAGTCTCACGCCCTGACGTTGCTGGTCGCACGGTTCCCGGTGGCGGCGACCACCGGGGCATCGCGAAGTGAACTTCGCCGAACGGCCGGGGAAGGCCGCCTTTCGTTCCAAAAGTCTATGAAAGGCAACGACATTCGGCCAGCCTTGTGCTCGGTGTGCACCGACAAACGCTGACCGATATGTCCGACTCGCGCACTACGCCCCGTGATCTGCGCCACAAACCACGGGGGTCTGCGCAGCGATCATCATGTGACATGTGTCTCGCCCCGGACACCGGTGCGTGCGCGTGTCGAAGGCTGACGGCGGGCGACCGTCAGTGCGGCAACCGGATCACCACGCCGTCGATGACCACCTCGGCCTGCACCGCCGCCACGTGGTCGATCCCCTCGGGCAGGTGCACGACAATCCCACTGATGTATGCCACATCCACCGGCTCATGACCCCGAGCCAGGTCAACGAACCGATGCACGTCGGACACCGCCGCCTGCCGGGCCAGCTCGGTCAGGTCGAGCAGCGAGGGCACCTGTCCATCGGGCACAAGTGCGCCGAGCCGCATTCGCAGGAGCGACTGCTCGACATCATCGACATCAAGGGTCGCCTCGCCGCGCGGCTCGCTGAGTTCGGCGCGAAACGCAGCGAGTGCTCCGCAGGCAGCCGATGCCCGCGACATCCCCCGTCGCTGCACCCGACCGATCGTGCCGTCGTCATCAATGCCCACATGCGGGAAGCAGAATGCCGCGAAGCGGTGCCGTCCGTCCTCGCCCGGCACATGGCTCAGGGCCGCCTGGAGACCCGTTCGCCCGAGGAACACCAGCCCCGCGAGTGAGCCGATGTCGAACGGACGACCCCACACCTCGCTCACCTGCTCGTCGAAATCGGCCATCAGTTCGTCGCGACAGACATCGACAAGGGCGAGGCAGTTCGACGGCCGGAAGCCCACCCGCGCCAAGGCCCATTCCGTCCATGTCACGAAGTCATCGACGGGAACGCTGTCGGCCAGCAGGTCGCCTGCGCCCCCCGCCGACATCGAGTCAGCCACGAGCACTCAGCGAACGATCAGGACGATGACCACGATGCCGATGGCGATCGCGGCACCGATGGCGATCCAGGGCGCGGACTTCCGCACCCGATGGAAGCGTGGCTTGCCCGACCCATCGGAGATCTCCCCCGACGCGCGGAGGCGATCGTTGCTGCGCGCGATTCGACGGGCCTGCTCGATGCGCTCGTCCGCCGTCGGCTCCTTGACCCCACTCGATACGAAGTCCTCGTCAAGCACGATCTCGTCGAACGGATCGGGTTCGCTGGTCATCTCGCTCCTCATGCTGGCAACCCGCACAGACTACGGTCCCCAGTCCAGGCGGTTCCCGTCCGACGTCAGGACGCGGTGACGTGCTGTGCGACGAGATCCGCGAACCGTTGCGGGTCGTGCATGTGCGGCTCATGTCCGGCACCCGGGAAGACCACGAACTGGCTGCCGACCAGCAACCCATGGGCGTTCTCGCCGTGCTTGATGGGGATCATCGGATCCTTGTCGCCCCAGATGATCAGGACGCGCGAGCCCTCCATGAGATGCAGCTTGTCGAGCGCCGAGACCGTCTGACCCTTCGGGCTGACGACGCTGCGCAACGTCGCGAGGAAGGCCGTTCGGCGGTCCTGCTCCGTCAGCCAGGACACCGTCTGCAATGCCTGCGGGGTCAGCGCATGCGGAGCCACGCCATAGCGGTCCAGCCGCCGTCCGATCCACGCAGCGCCCTTGAGGGTCTTCTCGTTGATGGCCCAGCGGATGATGACTTCGGAACCCGGCAGGCTCGCCGCCCGCAGCCCGGTGAAGGCCTCCTCACCGAGGCCGCCGCTGGACTCGAGGACCATCGATGCGACGCGCTCGGGGAACTGGTAGACGAACTGCATCGAGACGCCCCCGCCGAGGGAATGCCCGACCAGGTGAACGC
>CAJAKT010000303.1 GCA_903940375.1 uncultured bacterium
ACAGCGATCAGGGCCACGATCAGGCCATACTCGACGGCGGTCGCGCCGCGATCGTTCTTCAGCTCGGCCTGCTTCTGCACCATGAGCATGTGCGCCTTGATAGCCAGAGTCTTCATTCTGATGCTCCCTGAGTCGTGGTAGCCACCCGGCTACCTAGGTGTAAATGTTACGATATTTACTGATCTACGGGAGTTTCTAGCACCGGGGTGTCGCTGGTTCCCTCGATCCGATTTCTCGGCCTGCGAACCTTGCCAACTCCAGCCCTCAAACTCCTTGCAAGAGGAAATCTGCCGGTCGAAGATCACGTGAGGCTCACGGTCCGATCGCGGTCAGCGCTCAGATTCGGAGGGCCTCGGGGTCACTCGGCGCGCGTCTGGCCGTCGACCACGACCTGGCCGCGACCACCGTTCTTCGCCGCATAGAGCGCGCGACCTGCACGCGCAATGACATCCTCGAGCTCCTGGCCAGGACCCCACAGGGCCGCGCCCACCGATACCGTCGCCGGAATCGGGCCCGCAGTCGTTCGGATGGGATGCCCGTTGATCGACCCGACCACTCGCTCTAGGGCCGGCGCAGCACTGGTGCCATCGGCCGCGACGGCGAGTAGGAACTCATCACCGTCCCAGCGGGCCACGGTGTCATGGGCCGGCAGGCTGTGCCGCAGACGACCGGCGACCGCCTGCAGGAACTCGTCGCCCACATCGCTGCCGTACTCGTCATTGATTGCCCGGAAGAGGTCACAGTCAAGGAACGCCACGACTCGCTCGCTCGCCGTGTTGCGCGACCCGAGCGCGCGGATCGCGCCACGGCGGTTGAGCAGCCCGGTCATCGAGTCGGTATCCGCCTGCGTCTGCAACTGGAACTGCATCGGCTTGCGCCGTTCGACCGGGGCGGGTGCGAACACCTCGTCCACCTTTCGAATCCGACTAACCGCAAGTGCGATAGCAGAAAAGACCACGAGGGCCACGAGGGGGATGATGCTGTCGCCGACGGCCTCGTCCGCGGGGAAGAAGACCAGAACCAGCCCGGCCAGCAGGGTCACGCCCGCCACGATGGCGGTGAAGGCCAGACCTGTGAAAACGGCAGCCAGCATCGGCACCACCGCCATCATCGCCACATACGTGGCGTGTTGGCCCGTGACCACGCCCAGAGCGAAGATCACCACCAGCGCAACACACGGCAGGACCACCCCCCGTGAAACATCGGCCTTGCGACTGCTGTCCACGCGATCCCCTTGATCTGTCACGAGCCAGGCCCAGCGGGTTGCGGCCACCCCCCAGTTGGCGCGAAGTCTACGCCCGAAACGTGGTGATTCGGGGGATGTGGTGAGTGGGCCCTCCTCATGGCCGACAGAGGACCTTGGTCCCTACTGTCGGGGTCGGTTTCCCTTGTCTCACACCCGCTACGGCACGTCATGCTGTGGCCATGACAGACCAGCAGACCTATCAGGGCAAGGTCGTGGTCGGGTATGACGGTTCCGAGTCGGCCGACCATGCAGTCGCGTGGGCGGCCGCCGAGTCGCTCTCCCGCGGGCGTGGCCTCGTGCTGGTGCACGCCGTCCTCCCCCCGGTCACGGCCGGGGGGCTCGGCGTCGGCCTGCCCCCGACCTTGGATCTCGTCGATCAGCTGCAGTCGCAGGCCCGTACCCAGCTCGAATCCGTGGCGACCGCCTTCGCCGGCGTCGACTCCACCTGCGTGGTAGCCGTGGGAGCGCCAAGCGCCGTGCTGCTCGAGGCGTCCGAGTCGGCCGACCTCGTGGTGATCGGCTCGCGTGGCCGTGGCGGGTTCCGGGGTCTCCTGCTGGGCTCTGTGGGAGCGCAGGTGGCCGCACATGCGCAGTGCCCGGTAGCCGTGATCCGCAACCCAGCCCCCGCGGGCGCCACCGGGGTCGTGGTCGGCATCGACGGCTCCCCCGCCGCCGAGTCAGCCCTCGCGTTCGCCTTTGATGCCGCCAGTCGCCGCGGCTGGAGCGTCGTGGCCGTGCACGCCTGGGACGTCCCGGCATACGACCTGCTGATCGTGCCCAACGGGCCGGTCCCGGTCCCCCTCGCAGATGTCGCCGACGGCGAGATCCGGATGACCGCCGAGGTCCTCGCCGGATTCCGCGACGACTACCCCGACGTCGAGGTCGAGGAACAA
This sequence comes from uncultured bacterium, assembly GCA_903940375.1. Classification (GTDB taxonomy): domain Bacteria; phylum Actinomycetota; class Actinomycetes; order S36-B12; family S36-B12; genus UBA10649. The sequence goes on from CAJAKT010000303.1 coordinate 2,140, forward strand.
CTCGTCCGCAGCCCCGCTGTCCAGGCTCTCGTCAAGGCGTCGGCCAACGCGGCGCTCGTCGTAGTCGGAACCCACGGTCACGGGCCGACGATGAGCGCGCTTCTGGGATCTGTCAGCAATGGCGTTCTGCACAAGTCGAAGGTTCCGGTGGTCGTGGTCCCGCCCGTTGCGCCCGAACCGAGTGCCGCATGAGCGCCGCTGAGGCCCTCGCCAACGGCCGCGAGCCGACGGTGGCCCAGCTGATGTCGCAGCCGGTGCTCACGGTCGAAGTTGGTGAGTCCCTGTGGGATGCCTGGCAGCTGCTCTTCGTCTCCGGCCTGCGCCATCTGGTCGTGCTGAACTCCGACGGGACAAGCCTCGGCGTGCTGAGCGACCGCAACATCCTGGCTGAGGTCCCCGCCACGGCCGAGCACCTCAGCGACCGCAAGGTCGGCGACGTGCTGGCCATGGTTCCCTTCGTGAGCGTGCACCCGACAGACCACCCGCTGGTCGCCGCCAAGGTGATGGCAAGCAATTCCGTCGAGGCCGTCCCCGTGCTCGATCCCGGCGGCCGGCTCGTCGGCATCGTCACCGAGTCCGACGTTGTGCGGTGGCTGGTCCGCTGACCCAGCACCGCTGCTCGTAGGGTGTGGGCATGGCTGCTGCTGATCGACTTGTCTGGATCGACCTCGAGATGACCGGGCTCGATCCCGCGCGCGACGAGATCGTCGAGATCGCCTGCATCGTCACCGAGTCCGACCTCACCGAGCTTGATGCGGGCATCAGCCTCGTGGTCAAGCCATCCGACGAGCCACTCGCAGCGATGGACGACGTCGTCGTGCGCATGCACACCGAGTCCGGGCTGATCAACGAGATCCCCGGCGGCATCACACTCGCCGACGCCGAGGCCCAGGTACTCGAGTACGTGCGCAGCCACGTGCCTGAGGCTCGCAAGGCACCGCTCGCCGGCTCCAGTGTCTACGTCGACCGAGGCTTCCTCGCGGCGTACATGCCCGATCTCGACGCGCACCTCCACTACCGACTCGTCGACGTGTCCAGCATCAAGGAGATCAGCCGCCGCTGGTTCCCGCGCGTGTACTTCGCGACCCCGGAGAAGAAGGGCAACCACCGCGCCCTCGGCGACATCCGCGAGTCGATCGCCGAACTCCGCTACTACCGAGACACCGTCTTCGTCGACCAGCCCGGTCCGGACACCTCAACCGCGCAGGCCTTCGGTGTCGCGCACGTGGTGGATCACGGCACCGACGCTACGGATGCAGAAGCCTGAGTTCTCCGAACCTGCTGAAGCCGCGGTCCGACGTCACGAAGGTCGCGTCAAGCTCGAGCGCTGCTGCTGCAAGCAGGCCATCTTGAACATCGCCGGCCTGGAGTCGATGCTCACGCAGCAGTGATTGGAAGATGTCCCATCGGCGCGGGCCCGGTTCGTGAATGACCACCGATGAAGAAACGCAGAGGTCATCGATGCTGGCGAGGACATCGTCGATGGTGCTCGGGTTCACCCAGATGCGCGCATTGGTAAGGATCCGCATCGCCGATGCAATGACCTCAGGAAGCAGAAGCACCAGATCGTCGCCGCGCTGTGCTGCGTCAAGCCAGTCTCTGGACGCCTCGTGGTCCTTCGCATCCTGTCGGAACGCATTCACCAGGACATTCACGTCAACGCAGAGCATCAACCGGCTGCCCCTCGTCCATCAGGTCGACGAGCGCGCTGTTGTCGTGCAGGTCAACGCCGGGCAGCGTTCCGCCGGTCTGCTGTGAGACTCTCAGCGGCCGCACCTCACCACGGTCCAGATGCCGCGCAAGCGCCACGCGCAGCGACTCCTCGACCAGCGACGTGACCGAGCAGCCGCGACGCGCGGCCGTTGCCTTGACCTCGCGGTACAGGTCGTCGTCGATGTTCAACGTCGTTCGCATGCCAGGCAGATTAGCAGATCAGGGAGGCAGATTTCTGCCTGCAGAGGGGTTCGCTATGCTGCGACTCCCCTTGCCATAGGGGGTGGATTCCCGAGGCACGCACGTGCCGATGGACACCATGGTGGGTGTAGCTCAGCTGGCAGAGCGCCGCGTTGTGGTCG
>CAJAKT010000304.1 GCA_903940375.1 uncultured bacterium
CGTGCCACCACCCAGAACCAGGATTTTCTTCATACCCCCTACGGTATGCCTGCCCGAGCGATCAAGATGGGGTCGAAGTTCGCATAACGGGGGGCCGAAGGTCCCGACCTGACCGGCCGTCGTTGAGCGTTCACCTGCCGGACGATGCGGCGACAAGTGCGCGACATGAGCCCGACCGGTCGCACAGACACGCTGGAGCCATGGCGACGCAGGCGGCGTTCGATTCGACCTGGACGCGTGAGCAGGGCGAACGTGGTACACGGCATATCGCGCTGGTCGGCCACGACAACATGAAGAGTGAACTGGCCGAATGGTCCATTCACAATCGCGACGAGCTGGCTCGGCACATCATCTACGCGACCGGCACGACGGGTCGGATCCTGAGCGACCAGCTGAACATGCCCGTGCGCCGATTCCTCAGCGGGCCGCTGGGCGGCGACCAGCAGATCGGTGCGTGCATCGCGCAGGGACTCATCGATGCGTTGATCTTCTTCTGGGACCCGCTCGAGCCGCAGCCGCACGATCCCGACATCAAGGCGCTCATGCGCATCGCCACCCTGTGGAACATCCCCGTTGCCTCGAATCGAGCGACCGCGGACATGGTCATCACGTCGCCTCTCTTCTCCGGTGCCTACCGTCCGGTGCTCCCCGCATTCCTGCGGGTGGACGTCGATCCGACCCGGTGCGTCCCGTGAGTCCGGAGACCTCGGCGGCGATCTTCGACCTCGACAACACCCTCGTCCGGGGATCGTCCCTGTTCCACTTCGGCCTGGCCATGGCGCGACGCGGCCTGGTCTCGCCACTGTCGATCCTGCGGTTCCTGTCGGCCGAGGCCGCGTATGTCCATCGCCGGTCCGAGCAGTCCGGCATGCCGGCGACAGTTGCTGAGCGGACGCTCGGCCTCGTCGAGGGGCGTCGCCAGCAGGACCTGATGGGACTCGCGGAGGAGTGGGCTGCTCGCCGGCTCTCGCGGCATCTGGTGGCCGAGGTGGTGATTCAGGTGGCCGGCTTTCGGAGGAGTGGATTCACGACGGTGCTCGCAACGGCCAGCCCGCAGGAGTTGGCGGACGCCATCGCTGCCCGGCTGGGCATGACGGCCGCCATCGGCACGGTCTCGGAGGTTCGCGACGGCGTCTACACGGGCCGCTCGAGCGGGCCGATCGCCCATGGCAGTGCCAAGGCATGGCGGGTCCAAGGTTTCCTGGACGAGCGGGGGCTCGACTCACGAACATCCTGGGCCTTCAGCGACTCGGTGAATGACCTGCCCCTGCTGTCGCTGGTCGGCAATCCCGTTGCGACCAATCCCGATAAGGACCTGGCAGAGATCGCGCGGCTGAACGGCTGGCGCGTGCTGGAGAGCGGCCAACGCAGTGAACTGGGCTGGCCACGGGTAACGGAGTTCAACCCGTTCCCGTTCTAGTGGTCTCCGTGGTGCACCGCATCGGGCAAGTCGAGGGGTTCGGCGGCACCGGGGCGCGGGTAGAAGTACTCGGTGAGGAGCGCTCCGATGGCGGCGCCGACGAGCTGGAAGACGATGAACGGTGCCACGCTCTGCGGAGCGATTCCGGAGAACGTGTCGGTCAGGCTACGGCCGATCGTCACCGCCGGATTGGCGAACGACGTGGAGGACGTGAAGAAGTAGGCCGCGCCGATCCAGGCGGGCACCAGTGCGGGACCAAGGTGGCCTCGTCCGGTGCGCGTGAGCGCTCCTATGACGAGGAGGAGTCCTGCTGTCGCCACGATCTCGCCCAGCCAGATGGGCCATCCGGTGCGTACGTGAGTGGACGCCTGCCACGCGGGGAGCGCAAACATCGCATTGGCGAGGGCGACGCCTGCGAGTGCACCGACCACCTGTGCGACGAGGTAGATGCCGCCCTCGGCGATCGGCATCTCCCGGCGGACAAGCTCGACGCCCGTGACCACCGGGTTGAAGTGCGCACCCGAGATGGGGCCGAGCATCCAGATCAGGACTGCCAGCGCCGCCACTGTTGCCAGCGCATTGATCAGGAGGGTGAGGGCGAGGTTGTCGGTGAGCTGGGTGCCCATGATTCCGGAGCCGACGACCGTGGCCACGAGCATGCCGGTGCCGAGGAATTCGGCTGCTGCGCGCCGGGGGACGGGCGATGTCATCGGTTGCCTCCAAGGCTTCGCCCGCGAGACTACTTGACACGGCACGAAAGATCAAAGAATATTGACTCAATGAACAGCGAACGATCTGACACACGGGAACCCGACGCGGACCTCACCCGTCGGGCCCAGGTTCTGAGTGCACTGGGCGATCCCGTGCGGCTCGCTGTCGTCGATCTCCTGCGGGTCCGTGACCTGTCGCCGGATGCCCTCGCAGCGGCGGTGGAGATCCCGGGGAATCTGCTGGCACACCACCTGAAGGTGCTGCAGTCGGCCGGGGTGGTCCGCCGGACTCATTCGCAGCATGATCGGCGTCGCACCTATGTACAGCTCGTGGAGGCGTCGCTGGACGGGCTCCTTGATGCGCCCGCCTCAATCACAGCGCCCCGGGTGGTCTTCGTCTGCACCCATAACTCGGCGAGATCCGTGCTCGCCGAGGCGTTGTGGCGCACCGTCAGCGATGTGCCGAGTGCCTCAGCCGGCTCGCAGCCGGCCGCGAGGGTCAACCCTCGCGCCGTCACCGCGGCGCGGCGCGCGCGGTTGCCGATTGCGAGCAAGCGGCCCGAGTCGATTGAGGATGTGCTCCGGGCCGATGACCTCATCGTGTCGGTCTGCGATGCCGTCAACGAAGAGCTGGGACCCGTTCCCAACCCTCGGATTCACTGGTCGGTACCGGATCCTTCCCTGGTCGATACGGATCTGGCCTTCACCGAGGCCGTCTCCGACCTTCGCGATCGCGTAACCCACCTGGCCCCCCACATCCGCCTTCGCCCAACCGACCGACCGAGGAGAAAAGCATGACTGACTCATATATTCGTGAGGATATTTCCCCACTTCAGCAGAGCGTGCTGCGATCGTCGTCGCTCCTGCTGCAGAAGGAGTTCGACGGGACGTTCGGGGCAGAGACGATTGAGCGGTTCCTCTTCTCGTCCTACGACGACTTCGCCCTGCGTGTCACGAACGACACCTACCTCACGACATTCGCCGAGCGATTCGCGCGTGAGCGGCTGGCGGCGCTGGCTCGGGTCGACGGACTCTCCGATGACCATCGGCCCACGGTGCTGTTCCTGTGCACGCACAATGCCGGTCGGTCGCAGATGGCGCTCGGGTTCTTCCGATCCCTTGCCGGTGACCGCGCGGTCGCCTGGTCGGGCGGGTCGGAGCCTGGTGCAGAGGTGAACCCGGCAGCGGTCGCTGCCATGGCCGAGGTCGGGATCGACATCTCCGGCGAGTTCCCCAAGCCATGGACCGATGAGGTGGTCCGGGCTGCGGATGTCGTCATCACGATGGGCTGCGGCGATGCCTGCCCCATCTTCCCGGGGAAGCGGTACGAGGACTGGACCCTCGAGGATCCCAACGGCCTGGGCGTGGACTCCGTACGACCGATCCGCGATGAGATCCGTGGCCGGGTGGAGGCCCTGCTCCTGCAGCTCGGAGTCGGCTGACCTCAGCTTCGGGCGGGAGTCAGTTCTTGCCGAGCATCTTCCGGATGGTCATCCGCGGGATCTCCGTCAGGCGCGAGACCTTGTTCTCGTTGAGGACTCCGGAGTCGACGACATCGGACACCACGCTGGCGAGGGTGTCGCGCGCTGTTCGTTCGCTCTTCTTCGCGGCACGCCACTGCTTGGTCGCCTTCTCGAGGGCGGCGGTCGCCTCGTCTGCGTTCTTGTATCGGGCTTTGCTCATCGGTCAGCTGGCGAGCTGATCTGCAAGGGGCGCCATGGCCTCATGCAGTTCGCGAAGCTCGAGGACCTCGTCGATGTACGGCGTGTCGAATGTCGCGCCACAGGTGCAGGTGAGCGTGAATCTGCACA
>CAJAKT010000305.1 GCA_903940375.1 uncultured bacterium
ATCGGCGAGTCCCTGCACCCCAACTACTGGGGCGGCCTTGTCAATCAGGCGTGTCTGAAGCTCGTGTTCAACGCAGGCAGCGTGCGCGGCGGTGCCTGCGTGCGAGGAGATGGGATCTATCCGAACCTCGACGGGGACAACCGGACGTATCCGGTGATGGCGCTCGTCGACGTCGACGCAGCCCCGAACGCCGACGCCCGCCCGACGCGTTCCGTTCGCTAGGGCTGCCTGCCAACAGCCCACAGAAGTGGGGGTAGTCGGTAGCGACTGCCCCGGACACTGCTCCCGTAGCATCATTCGCATGAAGCTCTGGGGCCGTCAGGCGCTGTCTGTCGTGGTTGTGTTCATCGCGTTGGTCGCCTTCGTGCGGGCCCCGGCCCAGGCCGATGCATTCTCGATGCCGTCGGCGCCGACGGGGGTCACTGCCACCGCCACCCCTCAGGGGCTGAAGGTCACCTGGCAGGCGAGTCCACCGGCCTCGCCGCCGATCAGTCGATACGTCGTGCACGCAGGGCCGGACTCCTGCCCGGTGACGGTGTCGGCGACTGCCACGTCAGCGGTCATGCCGTACATCAAGGGCCCCTCCTCGGTCGTGCCCATGGTTCAGGCCGTGAACGACTACGGATTCTCGGGTAACGGCGTCGGTGCGCCCGTTCAGGTGCCGGTGAAGGCGACTCCGGGCTTCCGCAACGTCCAGATCCTGGAGTTCAGCGACTTCCATGGTGCGATCGAGCCGACCTCGACGAGTATCGGGGCCGCCGTACTCGCCACTGCATTCGCTGCGGACCGAAAGACGGTCAAGAGCACCGTCGTCGTGTCAGCCGGCGACAACATCGGCGGCGCCCCACTGATCTCCAGCGAGTTCGATGAGATCCCGACGATCCGAGCGCTGAACCTGATGGGTGTCGAGGTCTCCGCCTTCGGCAACCATGAGTTCGATCGTCCCCTCACTCATGTGCGCAAGATGATGGACCTGTCTTCATTCGAATGGGTGGGCAGTGACTTCAAGCACCTCAACCTGCTCGCCGGCGACTCCAGCGAGGCCGTGTCTGTGGTGGTGAAGGACGCCGGCCGCGTCAAGATCGGATACATCGGCGTGGATACCGCGGACCTCGCGGTCCGTGTCATGCCGACCAATCTCGTGGATGGCCGGCGCACGGTCACCATCGACGACTCGTTGGTCAAGGCGGCCATCGCCGAGGCCCGCGCTCAGGGTGCGCAGATCGTGGTTGCCCTGCTGCATCGCGGCTGGAATGCGAACGAGAACGGGGTGGCCACGGGCCCGCTGCTGGAATCGATGCCGTTGGTCAAGGGCGCTGACGTGGTGTTCGGGGCTGACTCTCATCTGCAATACGCATCGATCATCGGCGGCAAGCCGGTTGTGCAGGTCCCCAACTCGGGCCAGATGTATTCGCGCACTGTGCTGTGCCTGGATACGACGTCGAATGCGGTGATCGGGTCAAGCGTGGACTTCGTCACCAAGGCGATGCTCGCCAGCACCCCGGGGAGCCCGCAGGTCACCGAGATGGTCGCCCAGTACAAGGCGCAGCTAGGCGCCCGGTTGGATGGCAAGGTCGGCACGGTCAGTGGGAAGTTCCCGCGTGGTGGGAACCCACCCGTGGAGCGATCCGGCGAGACGCCGATGGGCGATTTCGCAGCGGACGCGCTGCGGGTCAAGTACGGCACTGACTTCGCGATCCTCGTTGGCGGCAGTTTCCGCGACACGATGCCCTCCTCCGCCTACAGTCCCGCGGACACGAGTCTTCGGCGCCCTGGTAACGGCACGTCGGGGCCATACGACGTGACGCTCGGTGACGCCGCAGCCATGTTCCCCTTCGGCAATAACGTTGCCACGACGACGATCACCGGTGAATCGCTCTGGCTTGCCCTGGAGAACGGCGTTTCGAAGTACCCGACGGACGGCCGCTTCCCGCAGATCTCCGGCTTCAGATTCGCCTTTGATCCGAATAGGCCGGTGGGCTCGCGGATCATCTCGGTGACCAAGACCGACGGCACGCCGATCGCACGTGATGGTCAGGCCTACTCGGTCGCGACGGTTGACTTCATGGTCGGTGGGGGTGACGGCTACGGCACCCTCTTCACGCCGTCGAAGGCGATCATGCACGAGCCGTACCTCGATACCGTGATCAATGCGCTGAAGGCCGATCTGGCAGCTGGCCGGGTGACCCTGGTCCCCGCAGCGGATGGCCGCATCACGCGGGTGAGCTGACGCGCGCGGGCATCGCCTCGCGACCTTCGTCAGGCGTGACCGCGGGCGCGAGGGTGCTACCGTCCACGAATCATGGGATACCTCCTGCGCGGAACAAGCGTCCTCGCTCTCGCCGCCGCCACGCTCGCCATCGCCGGATGCGGTGAGACGCAGACGTCGTCGGTTGACGTTCCGGCGACGCCGGGGCCCTCGGCGAGCGCTGATCGGCAGGCCGCACTGCTGCGTGGTGTCCTGCTGTGCCTCACGAACGGCACCGAGGAAGATGTCACGATCACTCGCTGGACGAGCACGGATGGGGACCAGCTGCCCGGCAAGGTACTGGCCCCGGGCGGGTACGGCTGCGGAGCGGCCACCGGTGACAGCGGCATGTACGACCCTCAGGTCGTGGGGTGGGTCATGCTTCCCGGAGGCATCGAGGCGGGGATCTGGGCCACCAACTCGGTCCCCGGCTGGCCGTCGGTGGGTATCAACCGGGACCCGCACACGACTGACGGTCCGGGCGCGAGCGCCTACGAGTTCACGGAGAGCCAGAGCAGGGCCCTGAGCTGGAACTACTCCGTCGACGGGCTCACCCACCTCATCCCGCTCGATGTGGTCAGGGAGCCCGACACGTTCGTCAACAAGGTCTTCTCGGCGACGATCCGGAACTGAATCCCCGGCACGGGGCCAGGCACACCCGTTGGAGCCAGGTGGGCAGACGCACGTCCGGAGGAACTCGAACCCCCAGCCAACGGGGTTCGCCGCTGGTCTCCTCCCATGCATCCCGGCGTGCACCTGTCTCACGGCAGCGTCAAAGCACCCACGGATACGTCAGGAGAGCCCTTCCAGGGGTGTGCATCGCGGTCCGAGTTCTGGAAGTTCGCCGTCTTCGTGACCATCGTCTTGTCTGTGCCTCTCGTCGCGACAGGAGGATCCACAGGCGAGGTGGGGAGCGGACTCTCCACCCTGGTCACGGTCTCACTCCTTGCGGCCGGCAGTTTCACGTAAGTACGCCCGGAGGGACTCGAACCCCCAACCGACAGGGTAGAAACCTGTTGCTCTATCCATTGAGCTACGGGCGCGCTGCACACGCATGTGCGTGCGCGTGCGGGGCAATCATCCCAGATGCGGTGCTCAGGCGCCGCGAGCCTCCCACTCGTCGATGTGAGCCGCGGCGTCAGTGATCGTGGTGGAGTC
>CAJAKT010000306.1 GCA_903940375.1 uncultured bacterium
ATCATTGCGGCTCGCAGCTGCTCGACGGATCTCGTCACCCACCCTCAGCGGGCTGCCATAGTTGCGCCATGGCGCCACGCACCCTCATGTTCCTCCGGCACGCGGAGAAGCCAGCCGACTCAGGACCCCCGTTGGGCGTTGATCAGCACGGGCAGGGCGACCCGCACTCCCTCTCGGCCAAAGGGTGGACGCGGGCCGGCGGTCCTTGCGAGCCCCCCTGGCCGCCCGGTTCCCAGGCCGCCAGCGCGAGTCCGATTGTCGTCACCCGCTCACGCAACGTCGCAGTTTGACCTAAGACGTCAGTTGTCCTAACACCACCTCATGAATAGTGTGGGTCCGTGATTGATGTGCAGGCGACACAGAAGATGGCGGATCGAATCCGCCTCCGGGTCTTTGAGCACGTCCTCGCGAACAACGGTGGATACCTGAGCCAAGCGTGCTCGTCGGCCGAACTGCTCGCTGTTCTGTACAACGGGGGGGCACGCCTAGCTCTGCTGCCGGCACCCCTTGCACCACCCGACTTCGTCGCCGTACCGGGGCCGGGGAGGGCGCGGGTCAGTGGTGCGGACTTCCACGGACCCCGGTCACCCAGTCTCGATCGATTGATCATCTCGCCGGCCCACTACGCGCTCGTGGTGTACTCGGCGCTCATCGAGGCCGGCAGACTCGACGCTGCCGCCCTTGAGTCCTTCAACCAGGACGGTTCTACCGTCGAGATGATCGGCGCTGAGCACTCCCCCGGATTTGAGACCACCACGGGCTCCCTTGGCCAAGCACTGTCGACTGCCGGCGGGGTCGCACTCGCACGTCGAATGAAGAAGGAGACCGGACGAGTCATCGTCTTCATGAGCGACGGGGAGTTCCAGGAGGGACAGACGTGGGAAGCGTTCCAGGCACTCGCTTTCCACAAACTGAACACTGTCCGCGTGATCGTCGATGTGAACGGAGGACAGTGCGACGGCCCCATGGAATCGGTTATGGCAATCGAGCCCTTGGCGGCTCGACTCGAAGCCTTCGGAGCAAGCACTGACAGTGTCGATGCTCACGATGTTGCAGCGCTGTATGAGGCCCTCAACCGTGAGACCGGACGCCCACATGTCGTCCTCGCATATTCGAACCCCACGCAGAACATCCCTCTCCTGGACGAGCGCCGCCCGACCTTGCACTACCTCAGGTTCACCAACGCCGAAGAGCGAGCCCGATATCGCAACGCCTTCGAGTTGATGCAGGAGGCACAGTGAACCCGGAAATCGTCACTCGGCCGCACGTCGAGAACTTCATAGCCTGGTCCGCTGACAAACCCGAAGTTGTCGTCCTGACTGCTGATCTGGCGAATTCCTGCGAGGTCGGCAAGTGGCGCGATACCTACCCTGATCGCTGCTTCTCCCTTGGGATGGCCGAACAGAACATGCTCAGCTTCGCCGCGGGTATGGCCCGCGAGGGATTCGAGCCATGGCTGCACACATTCGCGGTCTTCCTCTACCGTCGGCCACTTGACCAGTTGATGATGTCCATCGCCTACCCGAACCTTCCGGTGCGCCTCGTGGGTTTTCTGCCCGGAATCACCACGCCTGGAGGCGTCACTCATCAGGCCATCGACGACATTGCCGTTCTTCGCGCAGTACCCAACATGACCATCCTTGAGACCGGCGATGCCACCGAGGTCGAATCCGTCCTTGATGTGGCCCACAAAGTCGACGGGCCTGTCTACATTCGAATGCTGCGCGGCGAGGTGCCCCGTCTGTTCCCGAGGGACGACCCGATGCTCCTCGGCCGGGCTCGTGTCCTGGGTACGGCAGGTGCGACTCTCGAGTCCCCCGCTGACCTGGTCGTCATCACATCCGGCATCTCGACGGAGGAAGCGCTACGCGCCGTCCCAGCGGTTCGCGAGAAGGGCGTCGGCGTAACTCATCTGCACATCTCCACGCACAAGCCCTTCGACGATCCGACGGTTCTCACGGCGCTGCGCACCGCCAACCGTGGGGTCCTCACCATAGAGAATCACCTCACAACCGGAGGGCTCGGCTCCGCTGTGGCTGAAGTCATGGCAGACAACGGCATTGGTGTTCCGCTGCGTCGGATCGGCCTGCTCGACACCTATGCGCATGGCGCCTCGCAAAGTCACCTCCTCGCCGAATACCGCCTTGATGCACGGGCACTGGTGCGGGCAATCGAGGACATGATCGGGAGGGATCTCCGTGTTGCCGACGGCGAACTCGCGGACGTTCGCATTGCAGCGGTCCACAGCTCGGCCAAGGCTGAGGCGCTATGAGCATTAGCGGGACCGATGCTGTCCTCATCACGTACGACATATCAGGACCCGATCCGCTCGGCACCGCTGATGCGATCCGTGCGGAGCAGACCATCGAGTTCCCGTATGAGTTGGCAACGACCTGGATCCAGGAACAGGTGGTCGGACACATCGTCGAGGCTCACGAGTCCGTAGTCACGATCGCCTACAACCCGGACGTGATCGGTGGTGACATAGTTCAGTTTCTCAACCTCCTGTGGGGCAACGTCTCCCTGTTCAAGGGCGTTCGCGTGATTGACATCTCGCTGCCCGACTCGGTTCTGGCAGCCTTCCCCGGTCCACGATTCGGGGTAGATGGGCTGCGAACGATATTCGACGAACCCACACGACCGCTTCTGTGTACGGCACTCAAGCCGATGGGCCGCTCCGCAGACGATCTGGCTGCGGACGCCCGCATCCTCACCGAGTCAGGCTTCGACATCATCAAGGACGATCATGGACTGGCCAACCAACCGTGGGCGCCATGGCTAGAGAGAGTCTCGAAGGTCTCAGCTGCCGTAAGACAGGTGATAGAGGCGACGGGGCAACGCGCTGTCTACATGCCGGCCCTCAATGTCCCTAGCGACAGGATGCATGCAGCAGCGTACGCGGCAAAGGAAGCAGGGGCAGGAGCGCTTCTGGTACTACCGGGCCTGACTGGCTTCGACGCAATTCGGGTGCTGGCGACTGATGATGAGCTCGCCCTCCCAATCATGAGTCACCCCTCGTTCCTGGGCTCGCACGTTGTCAACAATGACCAGGGCGTCTCGCACGGCCTGCTCATCGGAATGATCAACCGTCTCGCTGGCGCTGACCTATGCATTTTCCCGCACTACGGCGGACGGTTCTCCTTCTCCCCCCAGGAGTGCCGCGACATTCAGGACCGGTGTTCGCAGGACCTCGGTCGGGTGCGAGCATCATGGCCAACTCCTGGTGGCGGCATGTCCCTGGAGCGTGTCGACGAGATCATCGCCTTCTACGGGAACGACGTCACGCTACTCATCGGAGGGGCCTTGCATCGCGGAGATCTGGCCACCAACGCACGCGGCATCGCGCGAGCCGTCCGCGACCGGTAGCCGAGCGGTCTGAGGACTGAGGTGCCGATTGCTCAGCAGGTCGCGCCGGACTCGTAGTCCGAGATGTGTCCGATCTTCTCGTTGGACGGTGACGTGGGATCAAACGTGTAGCCGAGCCACTCCTTTGCTAGCCGTCGAGCGAGTTCGAGCCCCACGACACGCTGCCCCATTGTCAGAACTTGGCAGTTGTTCGACAGGATGGATCGTTCGACACTGTAGGAGTCATGCGCGACCGTCGCTCGAATCCCTTCGACCTTGTTCGCCGCAATCGCCACCCCGATACCAGTACCGCAGATGATGATCGCTCGATCAGCGGCACCACTCTTGATGCGCTCCGCCGCCATGATTGCCACTTGGCCATAGGAGTTCGCGAGCATGTCATCAGCGAAGACTCCGACATCGACGACGGACTCGACCCTGGAGTCTTTCAGCAGGTCTGCCAATATGGCGTTCTTGTAGTCGAAGCCGGCATTGTCGGACGCAACCACCATGCGATATCCAGGCATCGAACTCCTCGTTCTCTTGATTTGAGCAACTACTGCAGGCCATGAATCTAAGGAGCAAGAGGCCTCGAGATGTGGTCGCGAGCAATGTCAATCAGTGCAAGCAGCCCAGCCGCGGTCCATGCGGCCCGGCCTACGAAGAGGCCATCTGTGTTCGGATCGGCCAGGAGCTGCGCTGCGTTGTCGCAGTTGACGCTGCCGCCGTACAGCAGCGTTACGCCACCCGCGCCATTGGAGCGCGATGCGAGCTCCGCCGCGATCGCCGCCATCACCGGTGCCGTTTCCTCGACCGTCGCCGCCCGCCCGTGCTCGCCGATCGCCCAGACGGGCTCGTACGCGACGATCACCCGGGCGACCTCCTTCTCCCGCACATCGTCAAAGGCGCGGTTCACCTGCGCCAGGACTGACGTCTCTGCTGAGCCCTCGTCCCGCATGGCGGCTGATTCTCCGACGCAGACCAAAGGAATGAGTCCCGCGTCCAAGGCAGCCCGCGCTTTCAGGCAGACAGTCTCATCCGTCTCGCCGTGATCCGCTCGACGCTCTGAATGGCCGATCTCGACCATCACTGCGCCCGCATCGGCCGCCATCCGCATGGAGATCTCGCCAGTCTGCGCCCCCTCCGCCCCCCAGTGCGCATTCTGGGCACCAATGAGAACCGGGCTGTTCGCCGGCAACTCCTGCCGGACGGCAGCTAACGCCGTGTGCGGTGGCAGAATGAACGCTTGGACTCCATCAGGAATCGTCGCGGCGGCGAGTTCACGAGTGTAGGCAACCGCTTCCGCGATGGTCTTGTTCATCTTCCAGCCGGTTCCCACCCACACCTGGGGCACGCTCACTCATGACCTCCTATCGCGTGAGTGGCATTGGTTCAGTCGGTGGCTCCATCGCTCAACTCACGGTAGAGGGCATGGGCATCAGCAGCTGACATGTTCTCGTGAACAACCGCATTCACGGCCGTGATCATCGCCGAGGGTGCGACTCTCTGGAAGATGTTGCGTCCCATGTCGACACCTGACGCTCCGGACTGGATCGCCCGCGACGCCATCATCAGCGCATCGATCGTTGGCAGCTTCTGGCCGCCGGCCATGATGATCGGAACCGGGCACGCCGATGTGACCTGTTCGAAGTCCGTCTCACAGTAGTAAGTCTTAACTAGTTGGGCCCCCAGCTCGGCGATGATCCTCGTGGCCAGTCCCAGGTACCGAGCATCGCGCGTGAGCTCACGGCCGACGGCGGTCACACCCATCACAGGAACGCCGACGCCGAGTCCCGCATCAACCAGTTGGGTGAGGTTATGGACGGACTGCGTCTCGTTCTCCCCACCGATGAACACCTGCACTGCCGCCGCTGCCGCATCGATGCGCACGACATCGTCGATAGTCATCGCAAGCCGTTCGTCCGACAGCTCCTTGAGAATCGAAGGGCCGCCCGACGCACGCAGGACCAGCGCCTTGTCGATGGCCGGCGGGATCAGCGATCGGATCACACCTCGTGTCGCCATAAGGGCATCAACGTCGTCGGCGAGCGGGACGATGTTCAGATCGATGCGCTCAAGGCCACTCGTGGGGCCCTGGAAGTAGCCGTGGTCGAAGGCGAGCATGACCGTACGTCCGTCGGAGCGGAAGATGCGGCCTAACCGATGCTTCATGCCAAAGTCAAGGTTTCCGGCACCCTTGACATGGAATCCGGGGGTCACCTGCGGGGTATCGACGAAGTACTGCTTCGCGGAGATGTTGCCCTCGAGATCAGCCATGTCACGCCTTTCGATTGATGTGGTGACGGCGACGCCGCCTCGTTGATGTCGATTAGTTCCGGGGTGTAGGAACCGGCTCACCCGGGACCCACGGAACCGGAACAGTGTCCGTCGGGTCGTAGGGCGCCTTGATGAAGAACATCCGGAAGTTCGCGTCGGACGAATTGACGAAGTAGTGCATTTCGCCGGGCGGACTCTGGTAGACATCACCGACCGCGATCTCATACTGATCCTTACAGTCGACCCACACCGTGCCCTTACCTTCGACGACGATGAAACTCTCCTCAACGTTCGCGTGGTAATGGTTGGTCACATCATCGCCGGGCCGAAGCTGCACGATCCCGATGTCGCTGCGCGGTCCGCGCAGAAGATACGCCGGGCCATGGTCCCCCTGCCGAAAGTCGGGGTTACAGCAGTCCGCGCGCTCCATCGTTGCTCCTCGCGTCCCGTGCCGACCAACAGACCGGTCCGTCCACCTTGACGCTGAGGGACCGGTAATGACTGCCCACATTATTGTATGACAACTGACGACTTGCAAGCGCGGCCCGCAGCCTTCAAGAGTTACGCGGGGGTGGGGAGAGTCGGCGCCTCGTTCATGAACGCGACCGTCGACTCCAGATCCTTGATGCCGGCGTCCGAGCCAAGGCCCGTCGCAACCAAGCTGCCGCACGCACTCGCCAACCTGGCGGCTTCCGTCAACGACCAACCACTCGCAGTTCCCCAAATGAAGCCCGCGTCATATGCGTCGCCGCAACCCGTGGTGTCGACGACATCGACCCGGTAGGCCGGAATGAGGATCTCCTCCTCGCCCAGGCGGTGGATGCTTGAGCCATCGGCGCCCATCTTGAGGATCACCGTTCCCACCCCTTGATCAAGGAAGAACGTCGCGATCTCGGCGCGAGTGCTCAGTCCCGTGACCATCTCCGCCTCTTCGATGTTGGGCATGAAGTAGTCAAGATGAGGAAGGGAGGGCCGCAGGGTCTCGTCGAGGCCCGGCTTATTCACTCCGAGCACATCCATGGTGGTGATCACCCCGCCTGCCCGGGCCGCCGCGAGGACTCGTGCGGCATCGTCACCATCGAACATCGGCATCAAGAACGTGCCACCCACATGCACCACGTCGAACGTCGGCAGCAAGTCGAAATCCACATCATCGGCGCAGAACTTCGCATTCGCCCCCATGACATGCAACGCCGGTCGCTCTCCATTGGGGCGGATGGGAAGCATGGTGGCGGACGTCTGAACCCCCGCCTTCTCGACCATGCCCGACGAATCCACCCCATAGCGGCGCAGGATTCCCCGAACAACATTGCCAATCTCATCGTCGCCGGTAGCCCCGATGCTCACCACGTCGGCTCCGAGCTTGGCCAGATCAACCGCCGTCCCGCCGGCCGTACCCGCCACGGTTACCCGGATTTCGTCGAGCAAGGAAATGTTCTGGCCAGGGGGTATCTCCGAAACAGGCCGACCCAGCACGTCAAGAATGTGCACTCCGATACTCGCAACGCGAACCACTGGGATCCCTCACTCTCATTCCGGCTTGAGTAGGTCGTATGACAACTTATCTCTCGCCGGATCGTACCCACAAGACCCCGCTTAGGGGAGGACGTTCGAGGGGTTTACCTGACTCCCAGCCAAGATTCGTCCTACAACATCGGAACCCATTCGCTACGATCCGAACAGCGGCGTTGCCGCCCCAAGCCGCTGCCTGAATTTCGTCCGGATCGCATACATCAGGAGAGACGGGTACCGATGAAGACCACACTCGGTGTCGGCATGGTCGGCTACTCCTTCATGGGTGCCGTGCACTCGCACGCCTGGCGCACGGTGCACCGCGTCTTTGACGTCCCCGTCGAACCGGCCATGGTCGCCGTCTGCGGGCGCGACGCTGCCGCGGCGCAACGAGCCGCGGAGAAATTTGGCTGGCAGTCAACCGAAACGGACTGGCGAGCTCTCATCGCCCGACCAGACATCGACATCGTCGATATCTGCACCCCAGGGTCATCACACGCCGAAATCGCCATCGCCGCTCTCGCTGCCGGAAAGCATGTCTTCTGCGAGAAGCCCCTCGCCACCACCGTGGCTGAGGCAGAGCGAATGGCGACCGCAGCTGCGGAGGCGCAGTCACAGGGAATCCTCTCCATGGTCGGGTTCAACTACCGTCGAGTCCCTGCTCTGGCGCTGGCCCGCGAGTTGATCCGCGAAGGACGGCTCGGCGTGATCCGGGAGGTGCGCTCTGCGTACCTGCAGGACTGGATCGCAGATCCGGATTTCCCGCTCGTGTGGCGTCTCAAGAAAGAGGAGGCGGGCGCGGGCGCGCTCGGTGACATCGGCTCCCACATCATTGACGCGAGCCAGTTCCTCGTCGGCAGCAACATCATCGGGGTCAGCGGCCTCCTGGAGACCTTCATCAAGGAACGTCCCCTGGGACAAATGACTGACGGACTACGCGCCGAAAGCACCACCGGTCAGCGTGAGATGGGCGCGGTCACCGTCGATGATGCTGCCCTCTTCACTGCTCGCTTCGCGGGCGGTGCTATCGGTAGCTTCGAGGCCTCGCGCTTCGCGGTTGGCCGCAAGAACGGAATGAGCATCGAGGTCTACGGCTCCAAGGGCAGCCTCGTCTTCAACTTCGAGTCGATGAACGAATTGATGTTCCACGACCACACACTCGATCCGCTCGAGGCAGGGTTCCGGCGGATTCTTGTCACCGAGGCAGGACATCCCTATCTTGAGGGGTGGTGGCCGCCGGGACATGTCATTGGATACGAGCACACCTTCACCAATGAGTTGAAGGACTTCCTGGACTGCTTGGCGTCCAAGACGCCCCCAGAGCCTTCCTTCGCCGACGGGCTCCAGGTGCAACGCGTCCTGGAGGCTGTCGAAACCAGTTCTGATTCGAGGTCATCCTGGACAGACGTTAAGGAGTGATGGGCAGATGGCACGCAAGATTGCACTTCTCACGGCACAGTGGGCAGACGTTCCCTTCGAGACGATGTGTGAGTTAGCCAGCGGCTGGGGATACGACGGTCTCGAGCTTGCCTGCTGGGGTGAGCACTTCGACGTTCAGCGCGCGCTGAAGGAAGACGGGTACGTCACCTACATCAAGGACACTCTCGCGAAGAACAACTTGGAGATCCACTCCATTGCGAGCCACTTGGTGGGTCAGGCGATCTGCGACCATCCCATCGACGAACGGCATCAGGGCATTCTGCCCGGACGCATCTGGGGCGACGGCGAAGCCGAGGGTGTTCGGCAGCGCGCAGCGGAGGAGATGAAGGACACTGCGCGAGCGGCGGCGTTGCTTGGCGTGACGAATGTCGCCGGTTTCACCGGGTCGTCGATCTGGCACACCGTTGCGATGTTTCCCCCTGCCCCCGCAAGCATGATCGAACGCGGCTATCAGGACTTCGCCGACCGGTGGAATCCCATTCTCGATGTCTTCGACGAAGTCGGCGTCCGGTTTGCCATCGAGGTTCATCCGAGCGAAATCGCCTACGATTACTGGACGACCCAGCGCACACTCGAGGCCATTGACTACCGGCCAGCGTTTGGCATCAACTTCGACCCAAGTCACTTCCTCTGGCAAGACCTCGACCCGGCCGGCTTCATCTGGGACTTCCGAGACCGGATCTACAACGTCAACCTCAAGGAATGCCGCAAGCGCCTCGATGGCCGCAACGGCCGACTCGGCTCGCATCTGCCGTGGGGCGACCCGCGACGCGGTTGGGACTTCGTCAGCGTCGGCCACGGGCAAGTGCCGTGGGAGGACATCTTCCGCATGCTCAATGCGATCGACTATCAGGGTGCCATTGCCGTGGAATGGGAGGACGCCGGTATGGACCGCCTCCTCGGAGCCCCCGAGGCGCTGGAGGTGGCGCGAGGCTACGCCCGAATCGAGCCCTCTGCGGCCTCATTCGACGCGGCATTCTCGGCCAACGACTGAACACACCCGGCCCACACGGCGTGGGGAACCTGCATCGTTACGAGGCTGACGGGCTCTGCGCCGCACCGCTGGGTGCCACAGGACTCGCGGTCGCCGCGACCGCGGGGATTCCCTTGCACAGCGCTGTGTAGAAATCCATCATCGTCTCGGCCTTCCCGTTGAAGGCCTTGGCAAGATCGGTCGATGTCGCTGATGCCGGAAAACCCTGGTCGGGCCCCGTGCCAGAGATGACGTAGTTCTCGCCCACGACAATCACCCTGCCCATCGTCGGGGAGGCCAGCGATTCCCTGGTCACCGCGTCGCAGTCCTTACGCAGATTCAGTACGTAGCTGATCGGATCGTCCTGCAGTAGAACCTGAAAGCCCTGGCACAGGATCAAAGACCCGCCAAGTGGCTTCTTCGTCACGGGATGCTCAGTAATCACCTGCTTGAGGTTATTGGACACGTCGAACCCGCAGTCGAATCCGGCGTTGGTCACGTCGGTGATGACCTCGTCGGATCGGTTCCACTTGCCGTCGAAGGTCGCCTGTTGCCCAGAGCAGCCGGTTACGACGAGTCCCACCACTGCTGCAAGTACCGAAGCGATCACGGCTCGGTGCCGAACTCGTAGCATCTGGGCTCCTCGACGAGCGTCTCCGAGAGGGGTGACAGGGCTCGGAAACCCTGCCCAGTCATCGTTCCGAGGGCGAGACTACCTCACCAATCACATGCGACGTCCTACATCTTCCCTTAGACTTCTCGCACGCACCACGCCGCGGTCGCCGGCGCCGTCGGTCCGATAACACCGACCGCGCACCGTGTCAGCCGCCGTTCGGGAGGTCACTCGTGAAGAAACTCATCAACGACCCATTCGACATGGTGGAGGAGATGGTCGACGGCTTCATCTCCGCCAACGACGACATCATCAGGCGAGTGGGGCGACGGAGCATCGCACGGCTGGCCAGCCCCATCCCGGGCAAGGTTGGCATCGTTGTCGGAGGTGGATCAGGGCACCTGCCCGCATTTGCCGGTTACGTGGGTTCCGGGATGGCCGACGCCGCCGCCTTCGGCAACGTGTTCGCCTCACCGCCAGCCAAGCCCATCATCGAGGCTACTCAGGCCTGCGACTCCGGAGCGGGCGTCCTGTACCTGTACGGCAACTACGCGGGTGACTGCCTGAACTTCGACAAGGCTCAGGACAGGTGCCGCGAGATGGGGCATCAGGTGCAGACCGTCGTCCTGAACGACGACGTTGCGTCGGCACCTCCGGAGGACAAGCATCGACGTCGCGGAATCGGTGGTCTCTTCTGGGTGTTCCGCATCGCCGGGGCCAAGGCCGAAGAAGGTGCTCCCCTGGACGCAGTCGTCGAGATCGCCCACCGGGCCAACTCGAGCACTCGAACGATCGGTGTCGGTTTGACCTCGTGCACGGTGCCCGCCAATGGCCACCCGACCTTCGACCTCGGCGACGACGAACTCGAACTCGGTCTCGGCATTCATGGCGAACCAGGCATGGAACGCAAGAAGATCGGACCGGTCGACGACCTGATCGAGGAGATGTTCGCAGTCTTGCTGGGCGACGTCGAATTCCGTGGGCATGAAGTGGCCCTGTCCGTCAATGGGATGGGCGGGACGCCGGCCGAGGAACTGTACGTGGTCTACCGCAAGGCCAAGGAGATCTGCGATCGCGAGGGCATCACCATTCGCCACAAGATGGTCGGCGAACTTGTTACAGCCCTCGAGATGGCGGGCGCCTCGATCAGCCTCACCCTTTTGGACGACGAGATGAACACTCTGCTCGGCACGCCAGTGAACACCTGCATGTACAAGAAGCCGTGAGCGACGAGAGGTCTCCTACCATGGCAAGCATTGACGGCACCGCGCTCGCGGCGATCCTCGACCAGATGGCATTGGACGTTGAGGCGCAGAAGGACTACCTCTGCGAACTTGATGGAGCCGTTGGTGACGGCGACCACGGGGTCAGCATGACCATCGGCATGCGGGCGGTCCGACGTGCTCTGGCGGACCTGCCCGGTTCACCTAGCCCTTCAAAGGTCTTCCAGGCAGCTTCGGACGCATATGCGGACGAGGTGGGTGCAACCATCGGGCCCCTCTACGAAGTCGCATTCACAGCGGCCGC
>CAJAKT010000307.1 GCA_903940375.1 uncultured bacterium
CCATCGGCGTTGCTCGCGTCGACGGCGACGTAGTAGGTCGTGCCATTCACCAGACCGGAGATGGTGCAGTTGGTTGAACTGCTCGCACACGCCGCTACCGCAGTGCCGCCTGAGGATGCGGAGTAGGCAATGGCCTCGTACGCGGTCGGCGGTGTACCGCCCACGGGCGCGGTCCAGGTGACCTCCAGCGAGGAGTCCAGCGATGTCACGGCCACACCCGTCGGAGTGCCCGGCACTGCCGCGCTTGCGGGGGGTGCCGGCAGGAGGAACAGGGCCATCGTGGCCACACTGACGATCGCAGCAACCCCACGCACGGGTCGTCTCACGATGCCCGCCCTTGTGAACAGACCCATCTACCCGTCCCCCAACTGCCTGCTAGCCGACAACCCCGAAGGTGATTGTTGCTCACGCATCAGGAAGCCGGCGAACCGGTCAGGAGTTCGCGTCCGGGCCAAGCACCATGTCACTCATGACGCGGGTGCCCATGATGACCCTGCGCCCGTTGATGGTGATGGGGTTCCGCCAGCTCTCGACCGACTGCACGGTGCACTGGACCAGCCGTGCGGTTGTCGATGCCGGGATCGTCACACTCGTGCTGTTCGCCGAGGCAGCGATGGGATCACTCCAGTTCTGCCCGTCAGCGCTCGTGTAGACGGTCACGATGCCCGGGGTGCCCGGCGCCGCGTAGCCCATGCCATCGGCATAGGCATTGGCACCGGCAGGCGAACTCGGCATCACCTGCGTACCCATCGCGGAGTTGTTGAGCTTCTGCCAGACGGGTGTGGGAAATGCCGTCAGGAACCATGAGGTGCCACTGGCGGTGATGGCGTTCATCGCCCGCGTTTGAACAGGCACGTCCCTGTCGTCAAGGGCACAGGTGACCGTTCGGCCGCTGATGGAGATGTCTGCCGGATAGTCCGCGTTGAAGTCAGGCTCCGCGAACGTGAACATCACCGCAGGCAGCGACTTGTCGGACACCGGCAGGACATTCAGGTCCAATTGGTCGGCAGTCACGGAACTCAGGTCGCCAGACTGCGGAGTCGCAAAGACATTGACGATCATGCCGTTCGCGTAAGGGCGGTACGGCACTTTCTCGCTGCTCGTCAGCAGGAACGGGGCTCCGCCGTTCCAGGCATACAGCCCGGTGAACTGCCGCCACGGATGGGTCGCGTCGGTGGCTCCTGCCACGAATGCGCCCTTGACGTCGTTGCAACTATTCACAAAGTCATCGATGATCACCCCGATGATCGCCAGCACCTGGTCGATTCCCGGCAGGTCGAATGCCTCCGCGGCGCCGGCCCAGGCGATAGCCCCACCGGCGGCAAGTGACGCAGTGTCGTAGATGTAGTCGAAGGTCCCGCCTGCAGTGAGTGAGTCCTGCGTCGCCTGGGCGATCAGGGACTGGATCAACTGCGCCTGTGTGCCGGTGACCCCTGGTGGCAGCGACGCCTTCGAGGGCAGTTTCGGCATCGAGGACTTGGCGCTCGTGCCGGAGAACCACTGGTACGAGCTCGTCATGGCTGCTGAGTAGGCGGCAAAGACCGCCGCGGACGTCGTCGCATACTTGCTGTCACCAGTGTTGCCGGAGTTCGAGGAGGCCGTGGTCAGCGTGACTCCCGGCGGCAGCACGGCGCCGTTCACCTGAGCCAGGAAGTCCGACTTGTCGTTGCTCCCCG
>CAJAKT010000308.1 GCA_903940375.1 uncultured bacterium
AGCCGGGGAAGTTCTCGACCTCGGTGGTGTTCATGAGTGCACCGCCAGCGGTGACGGAGCCCTCGAAGACCAGTGGGTTGAGCTGGGCGCGGGCGGCGTAGACGGCGGCGGTGTAGCCATCCGGGCCGGAGCCGATGATGATCACATTGCGCTCGCTCACGCGGAGCCCCTTTGCAGTGTCGGTGCTTTATACCTGTGGGGGTATATCTCCCCCTTCGGAACGATCCTACGGGCCCGGGCATTCCCGAGCCCAGTCGCAGCGGTTCCGGGACCTAAGGCGCGAGCGTGAGTTCGACGGCTGCGGTGATGTCGCAGTTCGGATCGACGACCCAGACGTGCATGCGGCCCAGCACGGGTGCCGGGCTCTGGTCCATGGCGGCGGGATCCTCGGGAGCGACCACGACGCCGGCATCCTTGCCCTCGTAGTAGGCGTGATCGACAAGCAGGGCGGTCGAGGCGGCCTGCTCCATCAGGCGGTCGATGCAGTCCCGCAGACTCTCAGCCGAGGACATGAACCCCGTCTCCGGAACGTCCGTGATCGCCATGACAGCGGGGGCGGACATCGCCGAGGCTGCCTCCTGCTCGTCGCCGACCCCGAACTTCGACAGGACTGAGCGCACCTGCTTACGCAGGCGGCCAGCGGTGTAGTCGGTATCGGAGTCGACGAGCATCTGGGTCGGAGGCACCATCCCGGCGAAGGACATCCGCTCGGGACCGGCAAGCACATCGGAGGTCAGGGGCGCCTGAGCGGCCGGTGCGGGCGCGGCCTCAAGGGCCTTGGCCTCGGCCGGGACGCTGGCCTGTGGGGCGTCGCCGGCCACGACCGCGACATCTGACGCTCCGCGGAGCACCGTGACGCCGAGGCCCACGGCCACGATGGCGACTGAGGCAGCGACGAGGCCGCCACCCCAGCGGGTGGTCCGGGATCGCCGGGCTGCGGGAGCGGGCGCCGCGTGGGCCCGAATCTCCGATTCGGCCGCCAGGGCCTGCGACATCCGCGCCCAGGCCCAGTCGGGCATGGTCACGGGCACATCGGTGTCGACATCCAGGCCAGGGGCGTCGGGGGAATCCGGGCGCAGGAAGGCCAGCCCGGCCAGTGCCTCCTGCGTGAAGGCGAGGTCGGCCGGGTCGGCCTGGTCCTCGACATCCCGCAGGTAGTTGTCGTCGGTCATGCTGAGGGCTCGCCTCCTTCCGCGGGTGTGACGGGATCGGTCAGGTCCAGGTTCCGTAGGAAGGCCAGGCGTTTAGCCAATTTGGCCCGGCCGCGGAAGCACCGGCTCTTGACGGTTCCTTCGGGGCAGTCGAGCATCCGAGCGGCCTCCTCGACCGACCAGCCCTCGACATCGACCAGCAGGACGGCATTGCGCTGGTCATCGGGGAGTTCCGCGAGGGCGGCCGTCACGACCAACTGGGTCATCCGCCGGTCGAGGTGGTCGGTGGGATCGGCCACCACGGCACCCGGGAGGTCGTCGTTGTCGTCGGGCAGCGGCTGGGCGAAGCGGACGGCTCGGCGCCGAAGCCGGTCGAGGCTGGCATTGACGACGATCCGGTGCAGCCACGTGGTGACGGCGGAGTCGCCGCGGAACTGGTCGGCACGGCGGAAGGCGGAGATCAGGGCGTCCTGCAGGGCGTCGGCGGCCTCCTCCGGGTCGCCCGTGGTCCGCAACGCCACCGCCCACAGGCGGTCACGGTGCCGGCGGACGACCTCCTCGAAGGCGGTCGGGTCCCCCGCGACATGGGCGGCGAGCAGCTCAGCATCGGTGCGCTGCTCGTGGTCGCTCACGCCTACGAGCCTAGGGGTCAGCCGCTGACCACCACGCTCCTGACACCGCCCTGATAGACGCCGGTGCCCTGATCGACAGCGGGCGGGACCCGGGTGAACCAGATCAGGACGTAACGGGCGGTGACGGGTCGGGGCGCGCGCATGTCGATGCGGTCCTTGGGGGCGAAGGCGGAGGCAAGGGGGGTCCACAGGACCGGATCGGGGAGGATCCGGTCGGCGACCTTGACATCGAGCCCGCTGCCCTTGCCGACCAGGTTGAGGGACACCTGCTGGATGTCCTGCGGCTGGCCGAGGTCCAGGATCAGCCCGACGCCATCCTTGTCGTCGAGGTTCGGGGTGCTGTATTCCGAGGTGAGCCACGCCGTGTCGGGATCGACATCGTTAACGGTTGCCGCCAGTTCGTCGTTCTCGCGGCCCTTGCGCTTGTCCGGCTTGCCGTTGCCGTCGTCGTCACCGAAAGGGTCGTACGAGAGGTAGCGAGTGATCGGGTAGGTGCGCTCAACCGAACTGCCCGACAGGTCGTCGACGGGCCGTGCTGGCGCGGTGAGCATCTCGTCGATGGCCGCAGACGCCGCCTGCTCGTCGCTCTGGCCGCCACCGGTGATCAGCGCCCACCCCGCCCAGGCGATACCGCCGACGAAAACGATGGCCAGTGCGACGGCGAGCAGCCGCCCGAGGAGGACGAGGCCGGTGTGCAGGCGCCGTCGCCCGGGGGTCCGGGGAACGGTGCGGATCGTCGTCGTCAGGGGTGCCAGATGGTCGAGGGTGGCTCCGATCATCGTGGCGAAGGCCGCCACATCGGGCACCCTGGCCACTCCGCGTGCCCGTGCCGCATTGGTCACCGAACGTGCGACGACGTCGTCGACTCCCCGGGGCACGGCGGCCCGCACCTGTGACGGCGGCAGGACGACATCACCGGCGCGGGGGGCGCTGGGGGCAGTGATGGGCACCGAGCCGGGCCAGTAACCGGTCGTGAGCAGGTAGACCAGCGAGCCAAGGGCATCGACATCGGCCTGGCGAGGATCGGCGGCTTCACCATCGAACAGCGGGCCGAACACCGCCGCATCGACAGCAAGTCCGCGGATGCGCACTTCCCCGGCATCCGTGATGAAGACACTCGACGGCCGCAGCCGGCCGTGGCTGACGTTCTCGGCCAGCCCGGCGGCGATGGCCCGCGCCACCTCCGCGACAAGGGAGAGCGCCTCGGGGGCGGCAAAGGGGGTGCCACCACGGTCCTGCAGTGTCCGCTCGAGGTTGCGCCCCGATGCCCACTCGCTGACGACTGCGATGCGGGCCGGGTCCTGCGCGGTGGGTGCCAGGTTCAGAATGTCGAGGACGCGGAGCAGTCGTCGGTCATCGACGAGGGCAGCAGCCTGCGCGGCTCCGAGCACAGCGGGTGCCCGCGGATCGTCTGCCGACATGACACGTACGGCCACGGGCCGGTCGAGGACCTCGTCGTAGGCGTTCCACAGGTAGACATCGGCACGTCCGCCGACACCATCGTCCTGCGCGACGAGGTCCAGCAGCCGGTAGCGGCCGAGCTGCTCCGTTGCTCTCATCGCCTACTCACTGTCTCCCCGCACGCCGCGCGCGTCCGGCCATCCGGCCCACGAGGGACAGTACGTCCTTGACCTCGTGGACACGCATCGCCCACGCCGCGACCAGATAGACGGCAGTGCCGACAATCGACGACGCAATCACATTCGCGAGCAGTTCCAGCCGATTCACGGTGTCGATGGAGCCGCCCTCCCAGCGGATCAACCCGCTGACCATGGCGAACATGACGGCGGCGGCCAGGCCACCGGCCAGCAGTAGTCGTGCGAGCACGCCGATCGTGTGCGCACTGTTCATCGAACCGAGTCGTCGGGCCAGTACCCACCAGGTGAGGATGAAGCCGATCCAGTACGAGATCGAGTACGCGAGCGCAATCGCGGCGACCTGCGCCCCGCCATCGCGTGCGAGTTGGAAGAACGGGAATGCCAGGCCGAGCAGGATGACGCTGAACACGACGCTCAGGAAGAACGGAGTGCGGGTGTCCTCGAGGGCGTAGTAGCCGCGCAGCAGGACGTAGAACAACGTGAAGGGCAGCATGCCCAGCATGAAGACCGACACGATCAGGCCCATCAGTCCGGCCTGCTCTGGGGTCGCGGCGCCGTAGCCGAAGAGCAGGATGGCGACGCCGGCGCCATTGACCATGAGGACGGCCGTGACCGGGACGATGAGCGTCGCAACCGTACGCATCGTGCGCGATACATCAGCGCCCACCTGCGAAAGCCGGCCGTCGTGCGCGATACGGCTCAGTGCAGGCAGCATCGCGGTCACGATCGAGACGGTGATCACGCTGTGCGGAAGCATGAAGACCAGGTGGGCCTTCTGGTACGTCGTCAGTCCTGCTGCGACGACGTCGGCACTGCTCGCATTGACGTTTGCCTGAGTGGCCATGCGCGTGATGAAGATGTAGGCGATCTGGTTGACCAGCACCAGGCCGATCGTCCACGCGGCGAGGGAGCCGGCCTTGCCGAGTCCTGCTCCGCGCCAGTCGAATCGGGGACGCCAGCCGTAGCCGCTACGCCACAGGACGGGCAGCAGGATCACTGCCTGCAGCATCACGCCGAGGGTCGTGCCGATGCCGAGCAGCAGCACCTGATCAGTCGAGAGCTGACCATCGGCAGCAGCAGATGTGCCCGCGATGATGATGAAGAAGCCGAACGTGAGGATCGCGACGATGTTGTTGGCGATCGGGGCGAACATCGGTGCACCGAATCGTCCCCGTGAGTTGAGAACCTGGCTGAGCATCGCGTAGAGCCCGTAGAAGAAGATCTGCGGCAGGCACAGTCGGGCGAAGGCGACGGCCAGATCGAACTCGTTCGCCGGGTAGTTGTCGGGCGTGTACAGGTCGACGATCCACGGAGCGGCGGCAACCGCAGCGATGGAGAGGACGAGCAGTCCCGTTGCCACGAGGGTCAGCAGCCGATCGGCATATGCCTGACCGCCATCGGCGTCCTCCTTCATCCGGCGCACGAGCTGTGGGATGAAGACCGCGTTGAGCGCGCCGCCGATGACGAGGATGTAGACGATGGTCGGCAGTGAGTTGCCGAGTGAGTAGGCGTCCGAGACGAGGTAGAACCCGAGCGCCGCTGTCATCGCGACGTCGCGCAGGACCCCGGTCACGCGCGAGACGATCGTCCCCGTCGCCATCACGGCGCTGTTGCGCGCCATCGTGCGACCGGCGGCGGACGGCGGGTTGGCGGCCAGGTCACCGGCCTGTGACTCGCGGGCGGCCTCGCCGATCTCGGCCTGGAGGGCTTCGAGGCTGGCCTCGGATGCCGCGCTCGCCGGATCCGCGTCGCTGGTCATGGGCCTACCGTTCCAGACCGGACGACGTCCGGCTGGTTCGTGCCTTGCGGATGCGTCGTGTCACGCCGACCACGACGAAGATCACGATGGCCAGGAAGGCCGCTGCGACGACCCAGGATGCAGCGCGGGCGTACGCGGTTGACGTCACGGTGATCGTCGCGGGAGCGCCGTACGTCTCACCCTCCGGGCCCAGCAGTTGCACGTCGACGGTGAGGGGATCGCCGCCGACCACCCGTGCCTCGATGTCGACGCTCGCCATCTTCCCCGCTTCGATGCGGATTCCGGTGAGCGGCTCCGATGACAGGCGCAGTGCCGGACGACCGCGAAGGTCGAGCCCGACCGTGACCGAGCGATCGAGTTCGTTGGTGATGGTTACGGGGACGCGTCCGGTGTCACCGGAGAAGGTGATGGTGCCGACCGAAAGCACGCGGACGCGAGCGGTCTCGTCAGCAAGCCCTGCGGAGATGGCGGTGAGTAGCCGTTCCCCGGCAGCGGGCTCGGTGCGCCAGGCGGAGGATTCCCCGCGCAGCAGCGCCTCGGCAAAGGGCTCACTGATACCAGTCGGATCGTCGATGATCGAGGACAGGACATTGAGTCGGTCGTTCAGGCGCGACACGCGGACCATGTAGTCCTCGCTGAGCTCGGCATCGCGCGCCCGCTGGCCGTAGCCGCCACGCTGGCGACTCGTGGTCGACGGGGGCGCATCGAGCAGCTCCTGCAGCGACAGGGGTGACAGCCACGGCGCCGTTCGCGTTGCGCGCAGCAGGGGAGAGAGCAGGGACGCGGTCGGTGCCCACCGCACACTCGCCGGCGCAGCCACCACGGTTCGGGCTGACTGGTCGGCCGGCAGGGCGCGCGCGATCATCGCCGTCTCGGCAAGGAATCGCTGGCGCGCGAGGATGACGTCAGACGCGCTGCGTTGGGGCAGGGACAGGGTCTGGGTCAGCCCCGGGTCCGTCAGGACCGTGCGGATGGAGCCGACGGATGTCGGCAGGGCCGCGCTGGCCATCCCCTCCGTCGGCTGGGCAGGATCCGTCGCTGGCATCGCATCGGCGGCCAGGACCAGCGTCGTGACACCGGCCGAGGCCAGGACATCCAGCGCGGGTCGGTCAATCCGGCCGAAGGGCGCCCAGTACAGGTCACCCGTCACCGGGGTACCGAGTGCACTCGACGCGATGGCGGGGCCCTGCGTGACCGCGCGCACGACATCGTTCGACATACCGGCCCGGGTCACCGCAGAAGCGTCGATGTCTGCATACGGCAGGGCGCGCACGCCTGCCGCGCGGGTGGCCTCGGTGAGTCCGCTGAGCCACGCACCGGCCTGCTGCTCCTGATCCCCGACGACCAGGGCACCGTCCTGCATGACCTGATAGCCCTGCGTCATCGCCGCGGCCGTCTGCAGGAGCGAGGGGTCGGCCAGCCACGAGACCGTGCTCTGGAAGCGGTCGCCGATCTGGAGGAGCTGGTCGAGGCGGCCCCCCGGTGATAGCTCCGTCGGGGTCTGGTTCCCGAGCAGGATTCCGTCGGGGGTGCGCGCGGGCCAGTCGGCCAGGGGCCACAGCCACACCAGCTGGATCGGCGTGATGGCGGAGCCCGGTGGATACCAGGGCACGAAGGTCCGGACGACCCCCTTGCGCACGACGGTGGCGTCAACGCCGTCCTCGCGGGCCAGGGCCTCCAGACCGAGCACATACGTGCCGGACTCGGTGAGGCCCAGTGCGGAGACCGGCACGCGGATGGTGAAGGCACCGCGCCCGCCGGGCGGCAGTGAGGCGTCGACGCTCGTGCTCGTGCCGGCGACGACGACACCATCGGGATCACCGGCTTCGGGGGTGAGTCCGGCGCCGAATACCTGGGCGATGTCGTGCCGAGCACCCAGCGGGCTCGCTGACCGGCGCAGTTGGACGGCCACATCGCTCACGGTGCTGCGGGCGGAGCTGATCACGCGTCCGCGGATCCGGAGGGTGTCCTCGGGCCCGGGGATTGCCGGGAGCAGCTCGTCGATCACGATCCGCAGCGCCGCCTGACCCTCGTCGACCGCAGACACCCGTGGGGCGGCCGCTGCGGGCAGTGCGGTGCCCGAGACACCGACCAGCAGAACCAGGAGCAGGCCGACCAGGCCGCGGGTGCGCATCACAAGGAGCCAACGGCCGGCGGGAGGTCGGGCAGGACGGACAGGACGCGGGCGACCAGGCGCCGCTCGTCGGCGTAACGCAGGCGGTCGGCAACCTCGTCGAGCCGAACCCAGGCGACTTCAGCAACCTCGATGTCGGCGTCCGACAGCACGTCGTCGTGGGCCTCGAGGACGAAGTGATGGACGGTCTTGTGGATCCGTCGGTCCTCGGCCATGAACCAGAAGTCGATCGTTCCGAGACTGGCGAGGATGCTCCCGCGGATGCCCGTCTCCTCGAAGACCTCGCGAACAGCGGCCTGCTCCGGGGTCTCGTCGAGCTCGAGGTGACCCTTGGGCAGCGACCAGAGCAGCCGCCCCCGTCGATCACGCCGGGCGATCAGGGCGGCCAGCGGCTCCGGACCACGCCTGTCGAGCACGAAACCACCCGCGGATGTCTCCTCAACCCTCGGGAGGGAGGCCCGCCGCGGCGTCGGCTCGGGCGAGGTGGTCATACGGGCAGGATAAACCGGTCGCGGATACGTCTACGCTCTGCTGGCGTGACCCCCGAAACCCCGCCGCCGCCGTCGGACGACAGCGCGCAGCGCCGAGCGGTGGCCGAACTGGCCCCGATCGCCGGCCTGCTGACCGGGATCGGCGCGCGGTTCGCTGCTGCCGGCCATGAGCTGGCCCTCGTCGGGGGCCCGGTTCGCGATGCCCTGCTCGGTCGCCTGTCGGCCGCTCCCGATGCCGACCTGGACTTCACCACGGACGCCCGACCGGAGGCGGTCCTCGCCCTCCTGGCGGGCTATGCGGACACCACCTGGGACGTCGGCATCCGATTCGGCACGATCGGGGCGCGGGTGCACGGCCGAGAGGTCGAGATCACCACCTACCGCGCCGATCAGTACGACAACGACTCGCGCAAGCCGCAGGTCGACTTCGGCGACTCCCTCGACGGCGATCTGATCCGCCGTGACTTCACGATCAATGCGATGGCGATCCGGCTGCCTGACCTGTCCTTCGTCGATCACTTCAACGGCCAGCGTGATCTCGCGGCCAAGATCATCCGGACGCCGGGCACGGCCCATGATTCGTTCTCCGATGATCCGTTGCGGATGATGCGCGCCGCCCGGTTCGCCTCGCAACTCGGTTTCAGCGTTGCCGATGACGTCATCGAGGCGATGACGGCGCAGGCCGACCGGCTGTCGATCGTGTCGGCAGAGCGCATCCGCGTTGAACTCATGAAGATCGTGATGTCGCCGGATCCCCGTCGCGGCCTGGCGCTGCTGGTCGACACCGGACTGGCGGAGTACGTCCTGCCGGAGCTGCCCCTGCTGCGGCTTGAGGAGGACGAGCACCACCACCACAAGGACGTCTACGAGCACACCCTGACGGTCCTCGAGCAGGCGATGGTTCTCGAATCCGTGCATGAGCCGGTCAGTGGCCCCGATCCCGTGCTGCGACTGGCGGCCCTGCTGCACGACATCGGCAAGCCACGCACCCGCAGATTCGAATCCGATGGCCGGGTCTCCTTCCACCACCACGAGGTCGTCGGCGGCCGCATGACGCGCAAGCGCATGCAGCAGCTGCGCTTCTCGAACGAGGAGATCGACGAGGTCGCCGCACTCGTTGAGCTGCATCTGCGATTCCATGGCTACGGCACCGGGGAATGGACCGACTCTGCGGTTCGCCGATACGTCCGCGATGCAGGCCCGCTCCTGAGCCGCCTGCACAAGCTCACGCGAGCCGACTCGACCACGCGGAATCGGCGCCGCGCCCTGGCACTGCAGAAGTCCTACGACTCGCTGGAGAAGCGGATCGGAGAGCTCACCGAGCAGGAGGAGCTCGCCTCGATCCGGCCGGATCTCGATGGTCGGGCGATCATGGAACTGCTTGATATCCCGCCGGGCCCCGTGGTCGGCCAGGCATACCAGTTCCTGCTCGACCTGCGGCTCGACCTCGGTCCGATGGACAGGTCGTCCGCTGAGGAAGCCCTGCGGGCATGGTGGGCGGCCCGACCAACGTCGTAACGTGGGGGCATGAGTCATGACCCCAACGCAAAGCTGACCCTGCATACCCGGACCCGGACGTCCGACGTCGCGGAACGGCAGGCTGTGGGCAAGGCTGCCCGTCAGCGGCGGTCCCGCACCAGCCTGGCCTCCTTCACTCCGGCAGCGGATCGGCCGGATCCGATCGCCCTGCTTGCATCGCAGGAGACAACCCGCGTGCCGGCACTGTTGCCACTTCGGCACACTCGCATGTCGGTCAGCCCTTTCACGTTCTACCGCGGCAGTGCCGTTGTCATGGCGAACGATCTCGCCTCGATGCCCAACTCCGGCCTTGTTACGCAGCTCTGCGGCGATGCGCACCTCTCGAACTTCGGCATGTTCGCGGCACCGGACCGCGCTGTCGTCTTCGACATCAACGACTTCGACGAGACGAATCCAGGCCCGTTCGAGTGGGACGTCATGCGCCTGTCCGCGTCCTTCGTCCTCGCCGGTCGCGACGTCAAGCTCTCCGACACGGCTATTCGAAATGCAGCTGCGGCTGTCGGATCGGCGTACCGCACGCAGATGGCCAAGTACGCCGACATGACTGACATCGACATCTGGTACGACCGGGTCAGCGTCGAGGTACTGCACGAGTGGATGACTCAGGACGGCAACGCCGACGCCGGCAAGCGGCTCGCGAAGGCCACGGCCAAGGCGAAGAGCCGTGACATGTGGTCGGCGATATCGAAGATGACCGAACTGGTCGACGGACAACGCAGGTTCATCAACTCACCTCCCCTGCTCATGCAGATCCCGCTGGGAGACGAGGCGCTGACGATCATCACGGGACTGCTTGCCCAGTACCAGCAGACGGTCCCGCCGGACCGCGCGCAGTTGCTGCGGAGGTACCACCTGATCGATTTCGCACACAAGGTCGTGGGCGTCGGCAGCGTTGGCCTGCTCGCGTTCGTGGTGCTGCTCCAGGGTCGCGATCCTGAGGACCTGCTGGTGCTGCAGGTGAAGCAGGCGGTGACGAGTGTTCTGGAGCCGTTCACGGAGTCGTCGGTCTACGAGATCTCCGGTGAGCGTGTCGTGATCGGACAGCAGATCATGCAGGCCGCATCCGATGCTTTCCTCGGCTGGGTGCGCGGACCGCGTGGGAAGGACTACTACATTCGCCAGTTGCGCGACATGAAGTACGCGATGGACCCGTCGGCCTTTACCGAATCGTCGCTTCTCACCTACGCAACGGCGTGCGGCCGAGCCCTGGCCCGCGCACATGCGCGAGCAGGCGATGCCGTGGCCATCTCGGCATACATCGGCATGAGCACGAAGTTCGACAACGCGATCCGCGACTTCTCACTGGCGTACGCCGAGCAGGTCACCCTCGACTACGCGAAGTACGAGGCTGCCGTGGCCGATGGCACGGTGATTCTTGCTGCCCCCGGTGAGGGCGAGGATTACAAGGTCGTGGTGACCCCGGATGACGGCGTCTCGGTGAGGCTGGCATTCCCGGATCCGCCGTCGACCTCGACCTCGACTTCGATGACCTCGATCACCTCACCACCGGCACCGGCGAGCAGTTGAGCCAGTGTCACCGCG
>CAJAKT010000309.1 GCA_903940375.1 uncultured bacterium
GAGCAGGGCATCAACTTCTTCGACACGGCCAATGTCTACGGCTGGGAGGACAAGGGCCTCACCGAGCGCATCATCGGAGACTGGTTCGCCCTGGGCGGTGGGCGGCGCGAACGCACCGTCCTCGCGACGAAGCTCTACGGCGACATGGGCGACTGGCCCAACGACGGAAAGCTCTCCGCACTCAACATCCGGCGTGCCTGCGACGCGTCGCTGGCCCGGATGAAGACCGACTACATCGACCTGTACCAGATGCACCACATCGACCGCAGTACGTCGTGGGACGAGATCTGGGAAGCCATGGAGGTGCTGCGACAGCAGGGCAAGATCCTCTACGTCGGGTCATCCAACTTCGCCGGCTGGCACATCGCACAGGGGCAGGAGGCGGCGAGCCGACGTGGGCAGCTCGGCCTCGTCAGCGAGCAGTCGATCTACAACCTTGCCGAGCGCACTGTCGAGCTCGAGGTGCTGCCGGCGGCGCAGGCCTACGGCGTCGGCGTCATCCCGTGGTCGCCTCTCCATGGTGGTTTGCTCGGTGGCGTGCTGCGCAAGCAGGCCGACGGCACCGCGTCTCGCGGCCTCGCCGGCCGCGCGGCCGACACCCTGGAGAAACTG
Source organism: uncultured bacterium (assembly GCA_903940375.1). Lineage (GTDB taxonomy): Bacteria > Actinomycetota > Actinomycetes > S36-B12 > S36-B12 > UBA10649. Next base: position 613 of record CAJAKT010000309.1, read on the forward strand.
CGCCCCGCCATCGAGGAGTGGGAGGCCTTCTGCGACGAGCGCGGTGAGGGCCCGGGCGACGTCGCCCTTGCCTGGCTGCTGCACCAGCCTGCGGTAACGGCTCCGATAGTGGGACCACGGACGCTGGACCACCTCGATGGTGCCCTGCGGGCACTGGACATCACCCTCGATGCCGCCGCACTGGCGCGAATCGACGAGATCTTCCCCGGCCCTGGTGGCACAGCACCGGAAGCTTATGCATGGTGAGGTCGATCCGCGTAGCCTGACGGTTATGGTGGCAGATGTACTGCTTTGGGCAAATAGCGTGGACGGCGCCCTCCGCGAGGCCGCCAGCGCCATCGGTGACGCGTTCCCCGGCCACGGAGTGGTGGCCCAGCTCCCGGATGGTTCAATCGCGGCCGCGAACGCTGCGGCGGGTGACCTGCTCGGGCTGACATTGGATCAACTCGTTGGCCGCACGTCGATGGATCCGCGCTGGTCTGCGGTCTCCGAGCAGGGCATTCCGCTTACCGGTGCGGAGCATCCGGCAATGGTGACGCTGGCGACCGGTCGGGAGGTCACGGGCTTCCTGATGGGAGTCATGTCACCGCTGATCGGCCGTACCCGCTGGATCGAGATCGACAGCCACCCGGTCAAGGCAGAGGATGGATCGGGGTCGGCCGAGACCTCGCGCCTCGTCGGCGTCGTCGCGGTCTTCACCGATGCCACCGATTCCGCCCGAGGTCTGGCGGCGAGCGATGCGCAGTGGCGGGCCTACCAAATCGTCGTGATGAACACGACCGACGTCCTCCTCAGCACCGACCCGTCGACCCACGTCGAGTGGGCCTCGGTCGCGGCGGACCGGGTGCTGGGGTGGGCCCCCTCCGACATCGTGGGGCGGCGGCTTATCGACTTCGTGCACCCCGATGATCGGGCA